>WJJO01000076.1 GCA_014729665.1 Caldifarciminota bacterium | reverse complement strand
TCGATAGACGAATCATATATATCATTCTTGCAGTCGTCATTATCGTACCGCTCATCCTTACGGTTAAGCTTCCCTCCAAGGTACGGGCCATGCCCCGGACCAAAAACGTGTTCGACCACATCGAGGGAATCGATCCTGAAGCAAAGCGAAAGGCACTTTTGCTATCGGTGGATTTCGATCCCCAAGCCGAGCCCGAGTTAAAGCCCCAGTTTGAGGCGGTGGTCCGACATGCATTTGCCAGGGATATCCCACTGGTCGTTATGACCTTCCTCCCCCAGGGTCCGGGTATTGCAGAAGAGGTACTTTTAAGACTGGGAAGGGAACACGGAAAGGAGTACGGTGAGGACTACGTTTTCCTCGGTTTTAAGTGGCCGCCTACGGCGGTACTGCTGGGGATGGGCGAGTTCATCGATCAGGTAAGCCCTACCGACTATTACGGAACCCCGCTGGAACAGCTTCCAATGATGGACGATATCCGTAACTACAACGATGTTGGTTTAGCCATGAATTTTACCGCAAGCAGTTTTTATCTAACCTGGATTATTTATGCACAGACACCGTTCGACGTTCCCTTCGCCACCGGTGTTACCTCGGTATCGGTTGCCGACCTTTATCCATACCTGGGTTCCAGGCAGCTTATAGGGATGCTGGCAGGGCTCAAGGCCGCGGCAGAGTATGAACGCCTGGTCAAGGATAAATACTTCCCGGAAAAGAGAATCTTCCTGCGCGCGACACAGGCCATGCCCGCGCTTTCGGCCGCACTAATCGTCATCATCGTATTCGTTATAATCGGTAACATTGGCTTCTTCGCCACCAGGAGGAAGAAATGAACATCTCTACAGATCCCTGGGTATGGATTGCTGCTATTCTTACCCTTGCAATCTTCAGCCTGCTTTACCGGGATAACCCCTTCTACAGGGTAGCCGAGCACCTTTTCGTTGGACTCAGTATTGGATATACTATAGTTATCATGTGGCAGAACGTGCTGTGGCCCCAGGCCTTCTACCCCTTATTCGTGGAAGGAGATTGGTGGGTCATCATCCCCATTGCCATAGGTCTTTTGTACTTCGCACGGTTTATACCCAAGGCGGGATGGCTGGTACGTATACCGATTTCGATAGCCCTGGGATGGGGAATGGGTGTCACCATACCCCGGACCTTCCGAGCACAGATATTCAAACAGATGGAGGCTACTTTAGTTACCCCGGAGATGTTTTCAGCCGACAGGCTGTGGAGCATCACCAGCGGCGGTATCTGGGCCATAGTCATCCTCCTGGGAACACTTGCCACATTAACCTATTTCTTCTTCTCCAGGAAGGAAAAGAGTCCGCTCAAGCCCGTTTCCAACGTGGGAATAGTGTTCATTATGATCGGATTCGGAGCCACCTTCGGACTCACAGTGATGTCTCGTGTTTCACTCCTGATAGGACGGCTTCAGTTCCTTCTGAAGGACTGGCTGGGTGTAATCCAGTAGTTAAAAGAAACAATTTAACAATTCACACCCCCGCAGGCTAAACCTGCGGGGGTGTATGAGAAAGGAAGCATGATAGACCTAAACCCATCAATTTTCAGGGCTTACGATATCAGGGGTGTGGCCGAGCATGATCTTGTAACCGAGGTGGTCAGGGGATTGGGCAGGGCCCTGGGTTCCAGGGCCGCAGAAAAGAGTGTAAAACAGATTGCAGTGGGCAGGGACATACGCCTGAGCTCACCTCGTCTCTTCGAGGACCTTACATCAGGGATTAATGCAACCGGAGTCGACGTTGTTGATCTCGGGGTGATTCCCACACCGGTTATGTACTTTTCACTCCACCACTACGATATGGATACCGGCGTGATGATTACCGGTTCGCACAATCCGGCAGACCAGAACGGATTCAAACTCTGCGAGGATAAGCACAGCATTTTTGGTCCGTCTATTCAGGAGCTAAAACAGCGTATCATCGAAGAGAGGTTTACCTCGGGTGAGGGGGAAATGACCGATACGGATCCGGTACCGGCCTGGCTCGAATACATGCACTCGGCATTCAGTTTCAACAAATCCTTCAAGATAATCTGCGATCCCGGGAACGGCGCAACCGGGATACTCCTTGAGGAGCTCTTTGGGGGTTTCTGCAACCTGGACGTCTCATATATTAACCTAGAACCTGACGGCAACTTCCCTGCCCATCTTTCCGATCCCACGGTACCCGAGTACATGGAGGAACTCGGTAATCTGGTACGCAGCGAGGGTGCCGATTTAGGAATAGGTTTCGACGGCGACGGCGACCGGGTGGGTGCGATAGATGAGAAGGGTAAGCTCTTGTTCGGTGACAAGCTTCTTGCCTTATTCGCATCCGAGGTTATCGAAGACAACCCAGGTGCGAAGATTATATTCGACGTGAAATGTTCGCAAGGGATAGTGGAGTATATTAAGGATAGGGGCGGTACTCCGGTGATGTACAAGACAGGTCACTCACTGCTGAAGGCCAAGCTGCGCGAGGAGAAAGCACCGCTGGCAGGTGAGATGTCCGGACACGTTTTTTTTGCTGATTCATTTTTCGGCTATGACGACGCCATGTATGCGGCGCTCCGGCTGCTTCGCCTCCTGGAACGCCGAGACAAATCCCTATCGGAGCTTGCCGTCGAGGTTCCTTCCTACATCAACACACCCGAGATTCACGTAAGGTGCCCCGACGAGGAGAAGTTCAAGGTCATAGAAAGGCTTCAGGAGGATTTTTCAGCCCGATATGAGACCGTAACCATAGACGGAGCGCGGGTTATATTTCCGGACGGTTGGGGTTTGGTTCGCGCCTCAAATACCAGGCCGGTATTAGTACTGCGCTTCGAGGCCAAGACCACAGAAGCGTTGGATAATATCAAGGGATTATTCTTTGAGAAGTTAAAAAAATACGGTGTAGAAACCGAGGAGGTTAAGTGATTCCGGCTACACAGGTGAAGACCGGTAACTGCGTGGTTCTGGAAGGTGAACCGCACATCGTAACCGAGCGCCGGCACGTTACACAGGGACGTAAACCCGGCAAGATACAGCTCAAACTCAGGAATGTGGTTACCGGATTATCCACAGAAAAGAGGTATTCCTCAAACGACAAGGTCGAGTTGGCTACCCTGGAGGAGAAGGAGATGCAGTACCTGTATGAGGACGGTGGTTTATTTTTTTTCATGGATACCGAAAACTACGAACAGAAGCCGATCTCTGTCGACCTTATCGGCGATAATCGCTACTACCTTACCGACGGTGCGGTGATAACGGTTTTACTTTTCGAGGGGAAACCAGTAGGAGTGAGGCCTCCACTGACCGTAGTATTGGAGATTACCTATACCGAACCCGGCCTGAAGCATGCGACAGCCCAAGCGCAGCTCAAACCTGCCGAAACCAATACGGGCCTGCGGGTTAACGTGCCTGCGTTTTTAGAAATAGGCGATAAGATAAGGATAAAGACCGAAACCGGTGAATATATGGAGAGGGTTACCTGAAGAAACGGCCAGATACTGCACTTGGCGCGGTGTTATCCCAGGGCGTCAGGGATAAATGTCGGCTTCCCGGGGGGGCTGGACTTCCGGATTCGACCTACAGATTTACCCGAAGGACAGATCAGGCGACGGGGATGAGCCTTAGAACCCTTATCGTACCGTCGGCCTTAACGGTGTATTCCATATCGAAGCGTCCGTTAGTCGATGGGAGGTGTCTTAGGAAGATGGGCAGGTATATGGGGATTCCGTCCACTTTATAACCTGAAGTGGATTCGGTAATCTTCACCTTCTTTGCCCGAAGCCTTGGTGGTGGATTACCCTCGCCAAAGGGGGCGAGAAGTGACCAGTCCTCGATGTTGCCGTTCAGCGGAAAGTTTAAGACAGGTCTTTCAGCGTCCTTATCCTGATGTTCCGGACAAGGGATGGGTTCGTTCTCTAAGGCCTCCAGGAAATCATCCAGCTTCCCCGCTTTCAAGGTGAATCCGCAGGCCTTACGATGTCCACCGAAGGTTTTGAACATCTCCTCGAAACGGGCGAGGTGGCGGAGTAAATCACCTTCCTCCAGCCCCCTGCACTCGGCCCTCCACGCATTTCCCTTAGGGGTTAATACGATGGCGTTCCTGGTGTGATGTTCCCTTAGGGAATGTGCCGCGGTTCCCAGATACGCGGGATCTATGTTTCCGGTAAGGGAGACTACGATACCCCCTACCTGTTTGGCCGTTTTTTCAGCCTCGGCGATCATGTATTGTTTGCCACGCTGCCAGGAACTTGCCAGGATTTTCAGTTCTGAATATCGGTTTCTCATCCACTCCTTGTTACGTGATAACAACAACTCGACAACCTCTTCCGGATCGGTCGAATAAAAGGGTGAAATCCCGCGGCTGTAAAGATCGAATACGGTCAGGTTTGACGCCTCAAGTCCCATTGCCTCCAGCCAGGAATCAAGAGAAGGCCACTTTCCCTCCCTGTATCTGGAAAGGCCTTCGTGCACTATTAAACGGTTTTCATCAATCAAGGGACAGCGGTCCGACACCGTACCCAGGGCGGCAAACATCCAGTAATGGGGCCTCAGTTTGGCCAATTCTTCTGTGGACAGGCCGACCAATTCCCGATAAAGGGCCGAAACCAGCTTTAAGGCCACGCCGGTTCCAGCAAGTTCCCTGAACGGATAGCTGCAATCGGTCTGTTTGGGATTAATGCATATAGCATCGGGTGCCGGTTCCAGAAGCTCATGGTGGTCTGTGATAATGAGCTCAAGCCCCAGCTCTTTGGCAAGTTTGGCCTCTTCAAGATTGGTTATACCTACGTCAACCGTTACGATTAAGTCTCCGCCCGATTCCTTAAAGGTCTTGATCTCCTCGGGGATTAACCCGAAACCCGGGCTGTCCCGGGTCGGTATTCGTACCTCAACCCTTTCGAGACCAAGATCGAGTAATGCCGATTTTACCAGAACCGTGGACGAGATGCCGTCCAGGTCGGCATCTCCCCAGATAAGTACCCTTTTTTTCTCCTTGACAGCCGGTTTCAATAACTCTAATGCATCCTTCATTCCCTTAAGCAGTAGGGGATCGTAATGGTCGGAAAGGCGGGGGAAGAGGAAACGCATTTGATGCTCGGGGGATTTAATCCCTCTTTGTTCGAGGTATGCAAGGACTTGTGAGGCAACCTTCATGCCGCTCTTACACCCAAAGGCGCCCTGTCGAAGGCTCCGCAGTCGAGAGCGGATGCCCCCTCTTTTGTAAAACGGGCGGCTCCCGCTGATGCGACCATGGCGGCGTTATCCGTGCATAACTCATCTCGAGGAACATACAAGTCAAACCCCGTTATCTTGCCGAGTTCTTTCAGCTTTCGTCTCAACGTCATGTTCCGGGCAACCCCTCCGGCAATACCCACCTTTGTCAATTTATAAGCCTGGATTGCCCTTTTTACCCGATCGCGAAGATGATCGAAGGCCGCCTCCTGCAGACCCGCGGCTACGTCCGCTTTCGGGGTTTCAGGATGTGCGGCAAGATAATTCCGGGCCGCGGTTTTCAGACCGGAATAGCTGAACTCAAGGTCTCTTGGATTCGGTCTCGGAAGCTTGATAGGTATATTGGCTTTCAGAGCCAGTTTCTCGACCCGGGGGCCTGCCGGATAGCCCAATCCCATTAGTTTGCCCACCTTGTCGATAGCCTCCCCACAGGCATCGTCCAGGGTTGAGCCGAGTTCGATGTATGAGAACTCCTTTTCTGCAAGTATCAGCTCGGTGTGACCTCCGGAGACAAGCAGTGCCAGGAACGGTGGCCTCAGGGATGGGTGAGACAACCGAAGACTCATGATGTGGCCTTCCATGTGGTTTACTGCGCGGAAAGATATCCCTGTACCCTGAGCGATACCCTTAGCAAAGGCCAGGCCGCAGAGAAGCGCACCCAGGAGCCCGGGACCGTTGGTTGCCGCAACCAGATCAATCTTACTTAGTGGAATACCGGTCGTCTTTACAGCAAGCCTTAGCATGGGGTAAAGAAGACGTGTATGGGTGCGGGATGCGAATTCCGGGACCACTCCTCCGTAATCGGAGTGAATCAGATGTGAGGAAACCAGGTTACACAGTATATCATGCCCTGAGACCAGGGCTATGCTGGTATCATCACAGCTTGTATCTATACCCAGGGTAATCATTTTATCTTGAGGTGAAATCGATCTGGATCAGATTTTACTAGGGTTATTCCCGGTTCGAGGGAAAAGGTTGCCGGTACCTTATGGTGCCCCGTATCCAAGGCGCCGACAGAAACCGTAACCTCGACGTCTTCGGGATTCAGATCCTCGAGGAGACTGCGGGGACCTTCGAGTGTTAGATCGACCTCATCGTGAAAAAGTATGACCTGTCTGTGTGCCGATTTTCCTTCCAGTTTTATCGGAATATCCTTGATTTCTTTAATCGCCTTGGGTTCTACAGTGAATTTAACCAGAACCGATTCCGGTTCGACAAAAAGATTCAACTCCTCCGGTATTTCGACGGCAACGTATCGTTCCATTACGACAGTTGAATCGGGGAAGCCTTCGAGACTGTCGATATTGAGTGCTTCGGTGAAAAGCTGTGTTGTTGCCTTTACCTCCTCGGATGAACCGTATATATGGACGTTAGGCGGGTGCTTGAACTTGTGAACGGTAAACTCCCCAGAGGTTTTGCCTTCGGTTAAGACAATAATGGGAACCTTCCGGTCCACTCGCCGCTGAATCTTTAGGTTTATCTGATAAGGGTTAAGGGATATGACCCTTATCTCCGCCGGAAGATTCACATTCTCCGGTCCTATCCGTATCCTTTCGGTTCCTTCATTTACGCTTGATACGGGCATTATTATGCCTGCGATAGGTTCCTTGCGGTTTTTCCACCACATGCGTAACAGGTGCTTGCCTTTTGATTTTACATCCACCAGTACCGAATCGACGTCTTTTTTCGCTACAAAGTATTCCTTCGGGAGAGGGGAGAAATCTAGAGGAACCTTTATCTGGCGAGTGTATTCCAACTCTAGTTTAGCAAAGAACCATAGGAAGATAGCTGCTAGGAGCGCTATGAGTTTGAGCCACCAGTCCTTGACTATCCATTTAAGAATCCTGCGAGGAGTCATATTGGATTATAGGATGCTTGATAGATAAGTCAAGAACAGGCTTATTGCCCAAAGGAGTTGGGTTGACCTTGAAGAAAAATCGGTGATAATCAATCCTGGTCAAGGGTTTACCTTGATGTGAGATAAAAAAATCTTGAGTTGAAATAAGGAGAGATAGTGCTACAACACAGCAATCCGCGTGGAACTGTACGAGTTGCAGTGTTTTACGACGGAGGTTATCTTAACGAAGTTAGTAATTACTATAAATTCTATCATGAGCGTAGTTCTCGTGTTTCAATTTACGGTATTCACAGATTTATCAAGACGAAGGCGTCTGAACTTGAGGGGATAGAAGAGAGACGAGTTCAAATAGTTGAGGCGCACTACTTCAGGGGTCGTTTCAGCGCCGAAGCCGCAGAGCAGGCCAATAAGCTTAAAGCCGAAAGGATGTTCGACGACGTTCTTATAAGGGCTGGTGTAATTCAACATTATCTGCCCGTTGACGAGCGATCCTTTAGACCTCAGGAGAAGGGTATTGATGTATGGCTATCACTTGAGGCCTTCGACCTGGCCGTGCATAAGAACCTCGACGTGGTAGCACTCCTGGGCTGTGACGGTGATTACGTACCCCTGGTACGCAAACTCAACGGTATCGGTACGAGGGTAATGCTGCTTGCATGGGATTTTCAATATACCATGCCCGACGGCACACAGCGTGAGACCCGAACCTCCAGGGCTTTAATCAACGAGGTAACCTATCCCTTGATGATGCACGAACTTGTCGATGAATTGAACCACGAGGAAGATGAAGAGGTGGATATTCTGTTCATCGATTAATGTTCTTCACGCCGACATAGTACTTTCGGGTAAAACACCCTTAACTGGATTACGTAACCCGTCCATCCAAGTGATTAATAAAATTCTGAAAAGCATAAAAAGGCATAGAAAACCATAATCGATACGTTTTTTTCAGGCTATCTTATATGCCGCTTGATAGAATAGACCATCTTAGAAATCCGTGGAATTCGCGCTTTCCGGTTTTAGCCGGTTATCGGGCAAGTACGTTGATTCGTTTCATTTTTTTACTATAATTTATTTGGAAAACAATAATCGAAGTTGGTTTGAAAGGAGTCTTTATGAGATGGATAAAGGGGGCGTGGGCGTTCATAGCCGCTATTGTGATTTTTCCATCAATACTGAGTTCAGAGGTGAAACTGCGCGACAGCGGAGGTGTGCTGGAATATCACATCGAGATACCTGAGTACGAGATCAGGAATCTTGAAGGAGGCGAGGTTCGATTAATGATGCGGGCAACCACACACGCTAATCCCGGATATCCGCGTTTACCGGCGCTTACCTATACGTTTGCCCTGCCCCCCGGGACGGAAGCCCGGTCGGTAGAGGTCGAAGGAGAACGCATCCCCATTGAGGGCAAATACATGGTTGAGGCCAGGAAGCCACTTTACCCAATCTCCGGTGATAGCGAAATCATCCAAAGACTCGATTCGTTGTATTATGAAAATCGCCAACGTGTTTACTCAGGGATGGAAAGTCTACCCGGCACTCTCGGCAGGCTGCAGGCGACGTATGAACAGAGGGAGTATTCCCTGGTGACGGTGGCTGTATATCCATTCTCATTCGATCCTCAAAGCCAAGGGCTTTCATATGCCGGGGAAGCAACCGTTCGCATTCACTACGAGCCTGCTTCCGAAGAGCACTCCGCGTTCATATCCGGGTTTCTCGAGACCGGGGCAACAGACTCCGAAGTTCCTGGAAAGATATTTAACAAGGCCCAGGCACGGGATTGGTATTGTCCACAGGAACGTCTGCTTTCTTCACCGGGGATGATTATCCTTACGGTGGAGAAGTTCCTGCCTTGCCTTGAGGATTACGTCTCCTGGCGTGAGCGCACGGGATTTAACGTCAGGGTCGTAACAAAGCAAGAGATCGAGGCTTCTTCTGTAGATGGGTTAGACTTGGAGCAAAGGATTCGTAACTGGCTACGCGAAAATGCAGCCGGTTATAACTACCTGTTCATAATCGCTCATCACTGGGAGATTCCCATGCGGATACTCAGTTCTTTCGGCAGCGAGGACCCATACCAGAACTCACGCTACTATCCACACCCCTCCGACATATACTACGGCGATTTATCCAGGCCGGACTCGGAGTCATGGGATATCAACGGTGACGGGTATTATGGACAGGTTGCCTCCAATTACCTTGAGCAGGGATCCATGGATATACCTGATCTGGGAATGGAACTTCATGTGGGAAGGTTTAATGCGTGGGAGCAGGGATTTATCGAGGATTATACCGAAAGGCTGAAGACCTTCGAGTCTTCGGAGGATTCATTGTATAAAATTAGATCCGTTCTGGCAGCCAGTATACTGTTTTACTACTCAGATGGTAAATACGACGGTGCATCGATAATGGAAGACTTAACAAACAATGACATATTGGAAGATCTATACGCTACGCGTTTGTATGAGAAGGAGGGTGAAGATCCGTCCAGTTTCGAGTGTGATTATGCCTTTACCAATTCGGCACTCGTTTCAGCATTAGGCAACAATGATGCAGGCGTCTTCGTTGAATTCAATCACGGTTCTTCATCGAGATTCGCACGTTGCGTTTGGTACGATGAAAACGAAGACGATTATCCCCAGGATAGAGAGTTAGAATACCCCCTGGGTTTGTCTAACGGGGATTGTGATGATATCAACCGTGATAAGCCCAACACAAGCTTCCTGATTTCGTGTTTATGCGGGGCCCCTGATCAGGGCTATCCCCTGTCACAGAGGCTTATCGATTACGGTTCGGTGGGTACCGTTGCTCAAACACGTGTTGCTTTCGGTGGAGGCTACAGCGGTGTGGAAGGTCTGTTCTACAGTGTTTTGGATAACTATCTAGCGAAACCGGAAGGGTTCGACTATGTTCTGGGTGATGCTGTGGATGCAGGACGCGCAAGTTACTGGGAACAGGAAGGTCCAGGGGCGGCCTTCAACGCCTATGGGCATGCGCTTTACGGAGACCCTGCGCTCAGGCATTTCGGACGTCAGGGGAGCGGTGTGGCGGAAGATGAGCCTGTGTTGTCTCCTGTTGGTTTACGCGTCGATACAGACTATAATGTTCGATTTACTCTGTCCCGACCATCCAGGACGCTTCTCGAGGTCTGGGACGCTGCGGGTAGGAAGGTTGAGACACTCTTCGAGGGCACTGCAGATGCCGGCAGTAATGTTCTTGATTGGGGAGTAAGCGATTTGTCCTCAGGCAGTTATTTTATTACTCTGAGAACAGAGAACGGATTACATACGACAAAGACAGTAGTTGTAAGATAGATTATGGTAAATAAGCAAACCGGTTGCAGGTTCTGTGTTTGTTCAGGCTTCGTGTCGGATAGAAAATCAGGGAATCGACGGTAAGTTCCTGAGATATGAAAAACGGGGCAACAAAGCTTGACAATCGATTTTCACTCCGTATACTTCCCGCTATGAGAAGTACATACTCGATCAAGCACCAGATGCCGTTTGGCATTAATGATTCTGGGCTGTGCCTTGCTGTGGTAGTAACTACCACTACGGGCGATGGTCGAGTCGCTTCTGGCTAGCACGCGAAGAAGAGATTTTGCCCCTCGCCGAAAGACACGGCGGGGGGTAATTTTTTTTGTACCCCATTAAAACGCTGCGCGTTTTAATGGGGACCCCGGGAACAGCCGGGATAATAGACCGGGAGAAAACACTCAAACTAGGAGGATAAAATGGGTGAACAAAGTTCCCATACCCGTAACACACAAACCACCACCTCGGGTGAAAAAGAATGGTGGTCGTCGTTTTTTGACGATAACTGGAAGCGGCTGGGATTCGATTCGATAGATGCCGAACAGACGTCGGCGGAGACCGATTTTATCGTCAAGTCCCTTGATCTGAAGCCGAAACAGAAGGTTTTAGACCAGGTGTGCGGTGTAGGTCGTCACTGTCTGGAGATGGCAAGGCGCGGGTTCGAAAACGTGGTCGGCCTCGATTTAACCCAGGCTTACGTTAAAGAGGCGATAGTAAAAGCCGAACATGAGGATCTGGCCGTGGAGTTTGTACGCGGCGATATGAAGGACCTGCCCTTCACCGACGAGAGTTTCGACGCGGTGTTCAACATCTTTACCTCGTTCGGTTACTTTCAAGACGAACGCGATAACCAACGGGTATTTAATGAGGTTGCCAGGGTGCTGAGACCCGGCGGCCGGTTCCTTCTGGACGTGGTTCACCGCGACTACATAGTCCGTCACTTCCAGGCAAAGGGCTGGACCGAATACTCGGGCGAGTATGTAATGGAAGAACGCAGACTCGACCTGACTACTTCCAGAAACGAGTGCACCTGGGTGTACGTTGGAAAAGAAGGCAGGATAGAAAGACCGTTAAGCCTGCGAATGTACTCCCTTCATGAGCTGGTGGGTATGTTCACCAGGGGTGGCCTGGAGTTTAGCGATGCCTGGGGCACCTGGGATTTCCAGCCCCTGACCTTCGATCACTTCAGGCAAAAACTTTTGGCCGTGAAACCTAAATAAGGAGAAATAATGAAAGAATCGGACATTAGTGACGGAGGGCTAGACGCCGACACAGAAGACAATCTGAACTGTAAACGACAAAAACCTGCTCCCTAGGGTCTTGCGAGAAGATTCCCGCCAAAGAGATTGGATCTCTCGCGAGATCCTGGAGGAGTGTTACAAGGAGATTTCAACATGAAAAGCTCGACAGCTTATAAAAACAAACCTTGCGAGGGTACTCTCCCGGGGTCCCCGCGAAGCAGCGAAGCTGATTCGTGGGGTGATATAAACCGGGGTCCCCGGACGCATGCGAAGCAGGCGTTCGGGGCAGATTGGTGGGAAACCTTCTTTGATCTAACCTATGCCAGGCTGGATCTGGACTCAATCGGCATAGAACAGACCCGTAGGGAAGTCGATTTTCTGATTGATGCATTGAATCTAAGCAAGGATTCGCAGATAGCTGATATCGGATCCGGCCTGGGACGGCATGCCCTGGAGTTGGACCGGCGGGGATTCGAGCGCGTCACCGGGCTGGATAACAACCGGATGTTCATCGAAGAAGCCCGGGCCAGAGCCATATTTGAGAATCTAAGCCCGAGATTCATCAACTCCGATGCGCGTTATCTTCCATTTAAAGAAGAATTCGACGTCGCATACATCTGGATGAACCTGCTTGGGTACTTTGATAATCCACAGGATAATACGAGGATTCTTG
>WJJO01000075.1 GCA_014729665.1 Caldifarciminota bacterium | reverse complement strand
TCTTTAGCCATCTCGAAGCAGAAATCCCCCAACTCGTCAAGGGGTTTTTCCAGATCGTTCGGAACGCAGTCAGGCGTGCGGATTCGCTTCTTGTACTCGCCAGGTTCAAGCAAGGAAGCCAGGCCCTGGAAGAAGTTATTGGATGCCTGACGGTTTTCCTCGATAAGAGCGGTTATCGAAGTCCTCAGCCTTGCAAAGTCCGGAAGCTTGGTGACAATCCCGGTGCGGCGGCGCGGATTATATATGCGCGACAGGAGCATGGCCAGACCTATGGAGTTGAGGCGAACGCCGAAGTAGGTCGATGCAACCTGTTCCAGACGGTGTGCCTCGTCGAAGATAACGGCGCCGAACTCCGGAAGCAGTTTCCCGGCGGATTCCAGATGCGCGAAGAAAAGGTGATGGTTTACGACAAGGATATCTGCGTCCTCGGCGGCCCTGCGCTTGCGGTAGTAAGGGCATAATTCATAATAAGGACAGTTCCTGCGAGGGCAGGCCTCCGAACGCCTTGAAATCTGCTGCTTTAAGGCAATCGGAATCGGCTCAGGGTAATCCTCGAAGATGCCGGTATCCTCCGAGGCCCATCTTGAAATATCTTCAAGCATCGGTATCTGCTCGTTGGTGTCGAAAAGGCCGTACTGGGCCACAGCACCCGCCCTTCGCCGGCAGAAGAAGTTCTCCTGGCCGTAGAGAAACTCGAAGGTAAAATCAACATCGGAATGCTCTGCAAGAAATGGCAAATCCTTCGAGGCAAGCTGGTTCTGAAGCACCTTGGTTCCGGTTGCGATAACCGCCTTTTTTCCTGTAGAGGTGCACCAGTGAATCAAGGGGACCAGATATGCAAAGCTCTTGCCTATCCCGGTGCCCGCTTCCACCATGAGGTTTTCGGCTTCCTCCAGCGCTTTACCGACTGCAACTGCCATCTCCAACTGACCTTTGCGGTTTTCGAAACGGGGAAGTCTGGTCAGGATCGAGCCCTGCCCGGTGAACTCAGCTGTTATCTTTTCTTGCATCCCCTAAAGGGTAGAGGGTGATGAGTTCTTCGAGGTCGAATATTCCATCGAAATCCTCCCTCTTGTCGTCATCGGTTTTGGAAAACTCGCCCACCTCTATAAGGTTAAAAACAATCTCGCCGAAGTCGGCAGTGGTTTTGATGCCCCAGTGTTCGAACACCGGCTTGGCAAGCCTGCCGTAACGCTCCCACGCGAGTTTCCTTATAGCCTCCATCAACTCTCCGGCCGAGAGGTGCCTTATCCTGCTCGTTTTTTTCTTCAGCTTCTCGACTTCGTGATGAAGGGCTTCCATAACGAATACATACGCTTCAAGCCTGTACCTTGAATCGCGTTTCACGATGGAGTTCAATCTCGCGAGGCGTGAGATTGATTTATTCATCTGAGGTACACCTTTCCAGATCCTCTTTCAACTCCTCCTATAATCTTTCCTCGTGTAACTTTTACAACTCTTTCCGCATCCTTCGCTTGAACAAACAAGATCATCCCTATCCCCATGTTGAATACACGGTATGCCTCCTCGTCCGGAATACCAGAAAGCTTCTGGATGTAGGAGAAGATTGGCAATGGCTTCCATGTCTTCTTATCGATAATACAGTCTACGTTATCAGGCAGAAGTCGTGAGATATTGTCTGTAAAACCCCCGCCGGTGATGTGGGCAGCGCCTTTGAGCACGTGTCTGACTGCCTCTATCTGGTTCAGATAAGACTTATGGACGGCTAAAAGCGCCCGGGCAACCGTCTTCTTTGTTCCGGGCACCAGGGCATCCAGTCCGGGTGCATCCTTTTTGTCCAATAGAACCTTCCTGGCCAGGGAGTAGCCGTTGGTGTGAAGGCCTGACGAACGGAGTCCTACGGCGACGTTCCCTGACCTTATGTCCCTGCCGTCTACCATCGTTCCTTCCTCGAGGGCTCCAACGATGGTTCCGACGAGGTCGAAATCACCTTTCTTGTATACGCCGGGAAGCTGTGCTGTCTCTCCGCCGATAAGTGCTATCCCTTCCTTTTTGCACGCCCTTGCGACCCCCACAACGATATCTGCTACCTTGCTGGAATCAAGCTTTGAGAATGCGATATAATCGAGGAAGTAAAGGGGCCGTGCGCCTGTACAAGCAATATCGTTAACGGAATGATTGACGATATCCGCTCCCACGGTTCCGTAGGTTCCCGCTGCCTGAGCTACCTTGACCTTAGTTCCTACGCTGTCTGTTGAGGAGACAAGCACCGGTTTTTTGTATCCTTCTAGTCTAAACCCTCCACCGAAATGTCCGTATTCGGTAACGACGTTATCGGTAAAGGTTTCTTTGACCGCTCGAGAGATCCGCTTCTTGACCTTGTTTAATGCGGAAATATCAACCCCTGCTTGCTTGTAGTCCATATCGAAGGATAGACCGATTGCCCTGGTTGTCAACCCGAACAGGTAGATGCATCAAAAGATGGTTACCGGATTACCTTCCCTCTTGATTGAACAGAGAATGTACAGAAGACACAGAGGTAAAAGCAAAAATACCGAGAACGAAGGGACGGAACCTGCCCTATTATTGGTCAAATCACCTAGGGAGTACACCGGGCATCACTCTTTTCTTTCGGCAGATAATAATCCATCCTGAATTACCCCCTTCCCCGCGATCCTTCGGATCGCACCCCTCCCGCCAGGGGAGGGGATAATTACAGACAAAAGATGTTCCCCCTTCCTGTAGTCGTGTTATAAAAAAAGAGGCGGTGATTGCAATCCAAAGATAATCTGCGACATCTGCCGATAAAGCACCACTTTTTCTTCTCTATGGTAAAATTGATATCCATCCCCTCTTGGCCGCGATGTGTTGAGCATTAACAAACATCTGCCTGAGATTTCCGTTGTCCTGAAGTACAACGATTCCGGGTTTATCAACTAATGACCTTTTTTACACGCGAAGTTGTTTATATACAACCAATTACCTAAGGTGTTGACAGGATTATACTTAGTTCCGATATTTGACGGCTTGACACGCTGTTTCCGACGACTATAATAACCTTAGCCCTCCTCAGAAACACCTCCTGTACCGCCCCCGTCCGGGGGCGGTCTTTATTAAAGCAGGAGTTATTCCTTCCATAAAAAAACGCGGGGGTAAGACCGCCGCGTTTGAGATTTTTTTAACCTGTTGTCTTACTCGATGGCGATAGCTTCTGTTGGGCAAGAATCGGCTGCTTCCTGGCAACAACCTGCGTCGTCGCAGTTAGCACCTTCAACGACTACTGCTTTATCGTCTTTCATCTCGAAGACTTGCGGGCAGATATCGGCGCATACTCCGCAGCCGATGCATGCTTCTTGATCAACTTTAACGGCCATTAATGAACCTCCTTGGTGGTGAATTATAATAAGCTCGTGAATGATGTCAACCGCAGTGGGATACTTAATAAGCAGGTAACCGATTATTAAGGGATTGACCCAGTTGACACCTTCATAAGTTAGATTATACTTGTCCTAGAAGATTTTGCTCTTATTGAGCTGGAAGTCTGTTCACCGGGTTGCGTGTTTCAGATTCAAGTATTTGAATCTGGGTGCGTCAGAAATTTATATGAATAAACTAAAGAATCACAGGAGGATTTGATGCACAAGAAACTTTTCATCCCAGGCCCCACCGAGGTTCTGCCCGAGGTTCTGGAGGCGCAGACCAAGCCGATGTTCGGTCATCGCATGAAAGAGGCTTCGGAACTGGGAACACGAGTCATCGAAAAACTCAAGAAGGTGCTGGGAACGAAGCAGAACGTCCTTTACTGGACAGCATCAGGCTCCCTTATCATGGAGGCATCACTGCGAAACTCCGTGAAGAAGGGGGTTCTCAATACCATCTGCGGCGCTTTCTCGGAGAGATGGTACAAGATGGCGAAGGCCAACGGTCTTCCCTGCGGAAAGATAGAGGTCGAGTGGGGCAAGGCGATTAAGCCTGAGATGGTCGATGCGGAACTGGCCACCGGCAAATACGACGTGCTTTGCCTGACGCATAACGAGACATCCACCGGCGTGATGAATCCGGTCGAGGAAATCGCCGATATGGTTCACGAGAAGTACCCGGATGTCTTCATCCTCGTCGATGCCGTATCCTCACTCACCGGTGCCAGGATAGATGCCGACAAGTTCGACGTAGTACTTACATCCACCCAGAAAGCGGTTGCCCTTCCGCCGGGGCTTTCATTCTGCACCGTTTCGGACCGGTTCTACGAACGCGCCGCAACCGTGGAGAACCGCGGTTACTACACCGACTTCCTGCTGATGAGGAAGTACGCCGAGGAACGCAAGGGACAGACCCCTTCCACCCCTGCACTATCCCTTCTGAACGCACTCGATCACCAGCTTGACCGGATACTCGAAGAAGGCGTCGAGGCACGCTACAAGCGCCACTCAGAGATGGCTGCAAAGGTTCGCGAGTGGGCCGGAAGGCACTTCGAGCTGTTTCCCGAGAAAGGCTACGAGTCCGAAACCGTTACCGTGGTCAAAAACACCAAGGGTATAAGCGTCGCCGATCTGAACTCGAAGCTTGCCGAGAAGGGACTGGCCATTGCAAACGGATATGGAAAGCAGCTGAAGGAGAAGACCTTCCGAATCGCCCACATGGGTGACTTGAAGCCTGAAGACGTCGACGAGGTTCTGGGAGCCATCGACGAGGCACTCGGACTTTAGGAGGATTGAAATGAAGGTTTTAGTAAACGACCCTATTGCAGAAGACGGAGTTAAGAAACTGAAGGATGCAGGATTCGAAGTGGTTGTAAACCATCTTGAACCAGACGACCTTAAGGTCCAGATAGGTCAGTACGACGGACTTATCGTACGCTCCGCGACCAAGGTTCGCCGGGAGATAATCGAGGCCGCGGATAATCTCAAGGTCATCGGCCGGGCTGGTGTCGGCCTTGACAACGTGGACAGAGACGCTGCCAAAGAGAAGGGGATAGAGGTTCGCAACACCCCGGCCGCAACCTCAATCTCGGTAGCAGAACTCGCCCTCGGGATGATGCTTGCCGCCGCCCGTCATATCGGTCAGGGAACGGTAAGCCTCAAACAGGGCCGCTGGGACAAGAAGAAGTTCAAGGGCATTGAACTCTTCGGTAAGACCCTCGGTATAGTAGGCATGGGCCGCATCGGAACCGAGCTTGCCAAGCGCGCTAAGGCCCTGGGCATGGACGTTATCTTTAACGACGCGGTGATCGAGGCGTCAGAGTATGCCGAGTTCAAGTCCCTGGACGACGTTCTGGCACACTCCGATTTCGTCTCCTTGCATCTGCCTCATACCGATTCAACCCACTACATCATCAACTCCGACACCCTTGCAAAGATGAAGGACGGGGCAATACTCATAAACGCCGCTCGCGGCGGGGTGGTTGATGAGGAAGCTCTCTACCAGGCCCTGAAATCGGGCAAGCTGCGCGCCGCAGCCGTCGACGTTTATGAAACAGAACCTACTACCGAACACAAGCTCTTTGAACTCGAGAACGTCGTGCTTACACCCCACGTCGGCGCCCAGGCCGCTGAGGGTCAGCTGCGCGCAGGCATACAGGTGGCCGAAGAGGTCATTAAGGTTTTAAAGGGCTAGCCTATGGCTACTATCAGACCGTTCAAGGGACTCCGGTACAACCCAGAGAAGATAGATAACCTTTCGAGTGTAATAACCCAGCCCTACGACAAGATAGATCCGGATCTCCAGGAAACTTACTACGAACGGCATCCCCATAACTACGTCCGTCTTATCTTCGGCAGGGAAGAAGACCGGTACAAGGAATCGACCGACAATTTCAGTAAATGGGCAGAGGAAAAAATCATCGTAAGGGACGACGAACCAGCGCTCTACCCGTATACACAAACCTACATCGTAGCAGATCATCCCGATCCAATCACCCGCACCGGATTCATTACAGCCCTCAAACTTCATCCGTACGAAGACAAGGTCGTTTTGCCCCACGAGCGCACCCTTTCGCGCGCTCGCGAGGACCGGTTCAAGCTGTTCTCCCGGACGAACAAGAACTACGAGCAGGTATTCATGCTCTACGGCGATAAATCCAGGACTATAGAGGGACTGTTCGCCCGGTTCATGGATAAAGAGCCCATAATCGAGACCACCGACGATTACGGGTGCATACACCGGGTCTGGAAGGTTACTGACCCCGAGGTAATCGCCAAAGCACGGGAAGTGCTAAATCCACTCCCCGTAATGATTGCAGACGGTCATCACCGCTACGAGACCGCCCTGGCGCTGCAGGAACATCTGCGGGACGCAAAGACCGATATCCCGGATAACGAGGCCTTCAACCACCGCATGGTGACGCTCGTGAACCTTTTCGATCCAGGCCTGCTGGTTCTGCCCACCCACCGGTACGTTATCAAGCTCAAGACCGATTTTTCGGCTGCAAAAGCGGAACTGTCAAAACACTTCGATATTACCGAAGTCCCCGGTGAAAACCTCCTCGAAAAGGTAAAGCAGAATGCGGGAAAGCACGCCTTCGGGCTTTACCGTAAGGACGGTTCGTGGCTTCTTCTGCTCAAAGACTCCTCGGTAATGAACGAGGTTATGCCTGATGCAGCCCCGGAACTGCGTACCCTGGACGTATCGGTACTGCATAACCTTGTAATCGAAAAAAACCTGGGCATCTCAAAGAAAGAGATAGAGGATTACATCAAGTACGAGCGCTACGTTGATAAGGCTTTTGAAAGCGTCAACGATGGTACATACGAGATGGTTTTTCTGATGAACCCG
>WJJO01000074.1 GCA_014729665.1 Caldifarciminota bacterium | reverse complement strand
TCCAAGAAAATCCTCCTGATTTCTTGTAAGGTCAAATCCGCTGAATACACTGAGCGACAATGCATTGCTCAGTATACCCTCGTTATTCAACTATACAAGACCCAAAACAAAAAAGAAAAAAGCCTTGTTTTTTGCTCCGTATCCTGAAAGTCAATTCAATACTTACCTGTTAAAAAAACAATGTGAGGTAGCTATGTTTACGGATCGGAACAAGGATTTGGATTCGTTAATAATTTAATGGCAAAAGTTAATCACTTCACCTATCGATATGATCTATTTAGGCTTAAGATCAGATGTTGAATATCTAACTGTCAAGGATGTCGAAAAATATAATAGCGTTGAAGAATGATTAGTGCTTTCTTATTTAAGTATTAAGTTTTTTTTGGATAAGTACTTAGGGGTCGGCTTTGACGATTAAACGTCGCTTTGTGTCAAGTCGTCCCGTTTGTATTATTCCCGGGCTGACCTGATGCGAAGCGATGCGGTAACATCAAGGTCAACCCTTGATTCCAGACCGCCGACGATGTAGCACATTCTGAAAAAAAGAAGTAAAAGGGTAGCTTGACTCCATATTTCTCAACCGTATAATTCCCGTGTGGCAAAGGCGTTTCAGTTCTATGCAGAGCAGGGGATAGTATACTATTCCACCTTCAAGGCCGATAACCTCAAGTCCTTATTGACAGGACTAAGGGGCGTGCCTTCGTCATCCATATTCTATCACCTTTACCACTCCCTTTTGCGCCGTCACTTCACGACCACAGACTACATGAACGACTTTGCCCAGTGGGTGTGGGGCGTGCTTTGGCATAAGACCCTTGGAGAGAAACTTGCCTCCTTCGATCCCCTTGAGTTTACCCGCATCCGCGACGCACGCGCGCGGCTCATCGAGATAGTCGATAACTACGTAGGTGAAAGCGAGTACTTCCTGCGAGTACCCGAGGAACAGGCGTTCTACTTCCTGTGCGTCAAGAGCTTCATCTATCCTTTGGGGATAAAGGCATCCAACCTTCACGAACTGATGCAGGGATTGAGAATAGTGTCTCCGCAGAGCCTTTTCTATCACCTGATTGAGTCAAGACTGCGTCTGAGAAAACCGACCAATGACCTATCCATATGGCTGGAGGAGGATATGGATCAGCCTGAATTAGCCGCAAAGGTCAATGCAATCTCACCCTATGAATATAATCTTGAAGAGATCCGCAACCGTATAATCACGCTGGTGCAGGATGCCGTCAAGTAAGAAGAAAAACAGCCACCACAGGCTGGGGGATTACGCACCGATAGTAACCTCGGGTGTGATAAAAGAGATAGAGGAATTGGCGCGTCTTCTGGGTTCTGTGAAGATGGTGCACGTGAACTCAACCAAGGAAGGCGGCGGTGTTGCCGAAATACTGGGCTGGTTCATACCCATACTCGAAGACCTCGGGATGAAGGTTACGTGGGATATTATCACAGGGGATAAGGATTTCTTTACCGTAACCAAGAAGTTCCACAACGCCCTGCACGGTATGCACGAGGATTTCACCGAGGATATGTTCAGGATTTACCTGGATAACGTCGAAGCAAACGCGCCGAAGATACCGGAAGATGCAGACTTCGTGGTCATCCACGATCCCCAGCCCGCGGCTATGATTCTTCAGTATCCTGAACGAAGGAACAAATGGGCGTGGCGATGTCATATAGACCTGTCCGTAGCCGACTTAAGGGTATGGAGATTCCTGCGTCCTTTCGTCGAGTGCTACGACGGAGCGGTATTCCACATGCCCCAGTACACCAAGAACCTGATGTCCCCGCAGTTCCTTCTCCCGCCCGCTATAGATCCCTTGGCTGTAAAGAATGAAGAGTTGACGGACGAGGAGATATCAAAGATTATGGTCAAGCTCGGGATTCCGCAGGATAAGAGGATAATCGTTCAAATTGCCCGTTTCGATAGGCTTAAAGGTCCGTTCGGTGCTATCAAGGCCTTCCGGATGGTTCGCCGCTGGCATGACGCACGCTTGATACTTGCAGGCGGTTCGGCAACCGACGATCCCGAGGGTCAGGCGGTGCTTGCCGAGGTGATGGAGATGGCCGAAGGAGATGAAGATATACATATCCTGAACCTGCCTCCCGATTCGCATAGGGAGATAAACGCCCTGCAGCGCGTTGCAGACGTCGTTATCCAAAACTCCACAAGGGAAGGCTTCGGTTTGACCGTAACCGAGGCGATGTGGAAAGGTAAGCCTGTCGTAGGAACAGACATCGGCGGCATCCGGCATCAGATAATGCACGGGGTATCAGGATTCCTGACACACTCGGTAGAAGGCCTTGCCTACCGCATCCGTCAGCTTTTCGGTAATCCGGGTATGGCCCGAAGGTTCGGTACCCAGGCAAGGGAGTACGTACGCAATAACCTTCTGGTTCCTCATCATATCCGGCGCTGGCTGCTCTTGTTCCATTCACTGCATCAGTCAAACGGGGACGTAATAAACTTATGACACCCCACGAAGTTACTGCGTAACTCCGCGGGGACCCCGATGTAATGCTCCTTTTTTCGCTTTTCGAAAAAAGATCGCAAAAAAACCATTCTTAAAGGAAATTTCTGTATGCCATGCAACCGGAAATCCGCGGGTACTCCGGAATTATTCTCCTTTTCTTTACGCTCGAAG
>WJJO01000073.1 GCA_014729665.1 Caldifarciminota bacterium | reverse complement strand
GTTTAATACAAAACCTTACACCGACGGAGTTCCGCATACGGTTGATCTCGATTTAAGGTCATTGATCGAAAAGAAGGACGCTTAGCCCAAACCTGAGAAACCTTAGTACGATTCAGACCCCTTGAAAAAGACTAAATGATGCCTGCGGCCTTTAATTTGGCCTCAATCTCCGCGGCCTTCTCGGTAACCGAGGTGTCGAAGCCTATTCGCTGAACACCTTCCAGGTCCGGATGCACCTCTACCCCCTTCTTGCTCAGGATACAAACCTTTTCCCGACCAAGTCTGGCATAAAACCACCCCAACTTGAAAAGTACGCCCGCGCTTGCCTGAACGTACTCATCGCGCTTTTCTACCTTGACCATATCGTATGGAGCCATGAATATGAAGGCGAAACTCGCAGGCGCCAGGCTCCTTGAAAGCTTTTCAACCTGCTCGCCGATATCCTCGGGACTGGTTTCTACATTAACGCACTCCAGCGAGTAGCGCTGTTTAAGCATAGTCATCAACTCGAACACGTTGGTGGTGTCCCTGCCGTGAACTACGAAAATCCTCTTGCCCGGGTTATCCTGCGCCTCGGTGGATACCTCCTGCTCCGGGGAGAGCTCCGTTATTATCGCATCCAGCTTTGCAAGGTGGTTATCTACGGACTGATGCAATTCCTCCAGGAGTCCGTGCTGAGGCAGGGGCACCTCGGAGAACTCGGCTGCAAAATCGGCGGCACCACTGTCTGCAAGGAACTTGGTAACCTCTTCCTTCCACAGCCGAACGGTTTCGATGGCAAACTCCAAAGGCAGGCTCATCCCGTCGTCCTTGAGTTTGTGCGCCTCCTTGCTGAGTCCCTCGTGGTAGACCCTGAGCTGTTTTGCAAGTTCGGCGGGGGATATCTTCACTCACCCTCCCCGAACACCTCGCCGGTGAATACAAGTATCTCCGTATCATCATCGCGCCAGCACCCCGACCTCATACCTGCCTTCATGCACGTGTGATCGAGGAAGGTTTCCCGGTCCCAGCCCTGCTCGACCGGCACCTGGGGCAGAAGCACCCCCTGGTAAGGTCCCCTTTTTACAAGCAGACCGTGCGTGCCTACCACCACCTTGTCGGGGTCGTATATCTTCTTTAAAGGAGACAGGACCGTTATTTCTATATCAATCTTTCCGAACTCCCTTTCCTTTAAAGGCGGGAATCTCGGATCGGTGAACGCCGCAGCCCTTGCCATCTCCGCTATGGTCAGATACAGAGGTTTTACGCCCATGATATAGCCGATGCACCCGCGGAGCATACCTCGAAGGTGCAGGGTAACGAACGCTCCCTGCACCTCGGCAAGCCTTTCCGTAAGCGGTTCATCTGGCTTCCATGTTACTCCGCCCAGCTTCTCGGCTATAGCCTTCCGGGCTACCCTCAAAAGCTCTGCACGTTCTTCGGGTATGAGTAGTTCCTCGGATTCCATATCGACCCCTAGGTAAACGCGAAGGCGGAGTAACCGACTACGTATCCGCCCCTCATGCCGGTCGCGTCGTTGGAGTTGTAGGACGCCAGATGATGCGCCTTTGTAATGCCTAAGCCGTCTTTTGCCTCCAGAATTGCAATAAGACCGTCTGCGCCGCACGCCGCCGCCGAACCCGCACGGAAGGCCTTCGAAAGCCCATCTGCATCCAGTTTGCCCAAAAGTTCTATGGTTCTTGCATCCGATTCCTTACATGCCGCGTAAGATTCACCGTGGTAAAGGTCTGAGGAAACCAGAACCAGGATGCTGTCGTTATTCCCGACGATCTCTTCGAGCGAACGTGCCAGGATCGAGATATGCTCCTTTACGAAGGCCGTGGTCAGGATGGGAACTATCTTTATATCGGGTGCGACCATTGCCAAAGGAGGTATCTGAACCTCTAAGGAGTGTTCGGGTTTGTGTGAGGCTTCATCCAACTTGAACGCGTCGTTAGAATCTGAAAACCTTTTTGCCAGTTCTCCATCCACCTCCAGATTCCCCAGAGGTGACTTCCATACCCCGTCAGGATACACCTGGATGTGCGCCGCGGGCACCCGGTGCTGCGGGCCAATCATGACGACCGAACTGTATTCCCCCCCTTCTATCTGCTGATATGCCTCTGCCGCGGCCTGGCCCGAGTAGACCCATCCGGCGTGCGGAACCTGTATCGCGCGAATATCGGACGATATCTTCGGGGATTTGCATTCGGCAAAGAACTCCTCCCACATCCTGCGTGCCCTTTCAGGATCGCCGGGGTAGAATTGATCTACCCAGCTCGGTTTTCTGACTCTCATACAAACCTCCAGCAATAATCCGTTTCCCTTACCGCCTTCGAGTGGTTTTCTTGCTTCCTGCGTCCGTTCCCCGCCATAGGTAAATAAGGGAAGACCTGGAAGCACACTTCCGACATATTATCCGTCTATCAGTTTATCCAGATGTTGACGGGCTTCCTTATGCTCGGGGTCCAGTTCAATTACGCGTCTGAAGGCATTCTTCGCCTCTTCGAAGGAGTTGGAGCCCTCCAATGCCAGTCCGTAGAGATAGAAGATGTGAGGTCCCGCGTTCTCCTCAGCCGTCAGTTTCTTGAGTATCTTGAGCGCCTCCGAATACTTCTGGTTCAGGATATAAAACTGAGCCTTATCCGCCAGATCCTGGGTTTCGTCGAACTCTTCTTCCTTATTCATACGTCTCAGAGCTTCTTTATCTTCTTTATGTCTTTATCTTTTGCCAGTATAACCAATGTATCTCCTTCCCCGATTTCATCGTCTGCGCCCGGGGCGATATTTATCTTCTCCTCGATATCGGGCATCCCCTTCTTGTTAACCACGCCAACCTTGCTCTTGATGGCTATCACGCTGACGCCGTAACGTTTCCTCAAGTTGAGATCTATAAGCTTCTTTCCTATCATCTTCTTGGGTGCGGCAAGCTCGACCACGCTGTAGTCGGCGGAGAGTTCTATCATGTCGAATATGTGCGGCGAGAGCAGATTCTCGACCAGCCTTGAGGCCATGTCCCGCTCCGGGTAGATAACCCTGTCCGCGCCGATTCGCTTGACCAGCTTGGAGTGACGTTCGTCGGTAACCTTGACCACAACCTCCCGGACGCCTATCTCTTTTAAGAGCATAGTTACAAGAAGACTGTCCGCTATAGGCTCCCCGAAACTTACCAATGCCGTATCCACCTCATCCAGACCGGCGTCGCGCAGGGCCTTCTCGTCGGTTGCGTCCAGTTCCACCGCGTTGGCCAGCATAATCCCTATCTCCTCTATCTTATCCGGGTCACGATCGCAGGCAAATACCTCGTAGCCCCTTGTGGCCAGTTCCATCGCCACCGCTGACCCGAAGGTCCCCAATCCTACCACTGCAAAGATCTTTGGCATCTAACCCACCACTATGTTTGTTTGCGCAGGACGTATGCGCGATTTCTTGCCGCCTCGTATGAGTGCGGAGCCTAAAGTCAACGTTCCTACTCTGCCGAAAAACATCGTTAGTATTATTACTATCTTTCCCAGCGTTGTCAACTCCGCCGAGAAGGAAACGTTGGCGTAGCGAGGCAGTGTGGATCCCATCGAGAGTCCTACCGTTCCGAAGGCGGAGAAGACCTCGAACATGCACCGCATCGCGGACTTGCCCGGGTTGAATATTACCACCAGGAACACGGAAGTCAACACGACCAGGGCCGAAAGCGCAACCAGAGACGTTGCCCTGTGCACCTGCTCCTCCTTGACCGTCCGTTTGAGTATCACAACCTCCTTGCGGCGACGAACCACCCTGCCGATCTCTGCAAGCACCAGGGAGAACGAGGTGGTCTTAACACCCCCGCCTGTGCCGCCGGGTGAAGCCCCTATGAACATGAATACCATCAGTATAATCAGCGTCCAGGTACGCATCCCGCCTATAGACACCAGGTTGAACCCCGCGGTCCGGGGTGTAACCGCGGTGAAGAACGCGTTCATTAACCGTGCCGGTATCGAAAGTCCCTTAAGTGCGCCGTTCCATTCGCCCGCCAGGACCGCTATCGTGCCGGCGACGATGAACAGCGCGGTCGCATTCAGGACCAGTTGGGTATGGGTCGTCAGCCTGAGGTTCTTACCAAGTATGCGCCGCCAGACGTCGCTTATCACGATGAAGCCCAGCCCGCTTACGATAAACAGCGCCGGAACCACAAGTCCGACCACCGGATCGTTCTGGAAATTGCCCAGGTTGGCGGTAAACGTCGAGAATCCCGCGTTGCAGAAGGCTGAAACCGAATGAAACACCCCCTGGTAGACCGCCTTGCCCCAGGCAAACCCGTGATGGAACCTGAACCACAGCAGAAGAATTGCGGCACCCACCGACTCGAATATCAGGGTTACCTTCAAGATGCTGAACGCGAACTGGCCCAGATTGCGGTAGTTGAGGAAGTTGATAGACTGCTTCATCATCATCCGCTGCCGCAGAGGCATCCTCCTGCCGAGCAGGAAGAAGAACGCCGATGAAAGCGTCATGTAGCCCAGACCGCCGATTTGAAGCAGAACCAGAAGCACTATCTGACCGAAAAGGGTGAAGTCGTT
>WJJO01000072.1 GCA_014729665.1 Caldifarciminota bacterium | reverse complement strand
GTTTTATCTTACGATGTCGATTACGAAACCGTTCTCACGATGTACCGGAGAGGGACGGACAGCCTGGACGGTGTCTGGTTCGGCTGCCCGGACGATGAGCTTGGAGACATCGAGCCGGTCGAGACCGGTATTGAAAGATGCGTTAAAAGCCCGTAGGGGCCGACTAGGACACCTGCGGTGTCCTGACACCCTGAGAGGGTAACCTCCACCGCCCTGCAGAATGGTAATGGAGAAATATCTTTGTGGGTTTTGGAGGCAACTCCGTCGCCTTCACTCTCTGTGTTTCAAACAACCCCCGCTTGACATAAACCCTATCCCCCATATCCTTAAGCGCCACTTAAAAAAGGATAAACCAAAGGAGGTTTAGTGTGAGAAAGTTAAGCGCAGCCGTACTCGTGTGTCTGACGGCATTCTCAATGATTTCGGCACAGTCCTCAGGGCCGGTCGGCTCCTGGACGATTACGGTAACCGAAACGGTATCCGGCAACCAGCACACCGAACAGGTCGGCATCACTCGGGAAGAAAATTCGTACATGTTCCACCGTGCTATAGGCGATACGGTCACCATCGAGGAAGGCATGAAGATAGACGACCTCTACTGCTTCCGCGAATTCAGAAACGACGGTTCGATTACGGTCTGCAAGATTGATGATGAGGTGTTGTACGGCTACACGCTAACATCAATGGGCTTTATCTTCTCATTCACCTCAGACGTAGAAAATCCGATGAATATCGATCCCACGGACTACTCAGGTATCTACACCGCAAAAGGCGGTACAGGCCCTGCTAAGGAATACGAAAGCGTCTACAGCATCTATCCGGTCGACGGGGACTGGCTGGTAGAACAGGACTTCAACGGTGATGAGAACCCGGAGATAACGGGCTTCGGCATTGCAGTGGAAGGAGTTCTGGTCGTGGCCGCAGAACCCGCAGACGTCACGGACAGCTGGACACTTGCGGCATACGAGTTCGGAGAGGATAGGGGTGCAAAGGGCAAGTGGATGACGAGGGCCGTAATCGGCTCGGAAGGATACGTAGAGGAGTCCTCGGGCTGGGAAGACCTCGAGTTCATCCAGAATATAGACCATTAAACAAAGGAGTAATCATGCGCAAATATCTCATACCTGCTTTGATTGCGGTACTGCTCTCGGGAGCGGGCTGTAAAGAACTGGAGGGTTTGTTTGAAGGGAAGAAGGAGGAGCGCAGCGTAAAGATAAGCAGCTGCGACTTTTCAGGTTCATACGACGTTGAAGGTTCGAGCTACACGGGCACCCTGACCATAACCAAAGCCGGAAAGGGTTATCATCTGGAATGGCTTCTGGAGGACGGAAGCTACTACTACGGTGCAGGTCTGGTTGCAGATGACGTGCTTGGTGCGGTCTATTCATCGGGTTCCATGGGAGCCGGTGTTGTTGCCTACAAGATGACCGGTGATGAGTTATCCGGCCTGTGGTGCACCGCGGGAGGCGAGACGCTCTATTACGAGAAGACTCAAGGTGCATCCAAGCTGTCGCTCGGCACGCAAGACGTGGCGGGAGAGTACAAAATCAAGGGCTCCAATCCTGACGGCGGAAGCTACTCAGGTAACCTGAATATCGTAAAAACCGGGGAAACCTGGACCGCACAGTGGATGACAGGCGCCGAGGTTTACGGCACCGGATTCGTCATTGACGATATACTCATCCTGGGCTACGGCGACAACTACGGTGTAGGCGTGGCACTGTATGAGGTTTCGGATACCAAGCTCAACGGCATATGGACCTACACCGACTACGACGGCCTTGCCGAATCCAGCCCCTTGAAGACAGGCACGGAGAAGGCCAGCAGGTAGTAATCCTTTCCTTATCTCCGCCCCCTTTACGGGGACGAGGATTAATCTCCTTCGGAGCTTTTGGACGGGGGCGAAATACCCCCAGCGGTTGAAGACCGCCTGCGATCTTAGACCCTACCGGGCCGCAAGCGTTGCACGCAGTGAAGAAGGAGCATTTATATCCCCCCTTAGTAAGGGGGATATCGAGAGTGAAGGCGGAGGACAGGCTCTCCAGCCTGTCTGTGACAACTACGTCTTGCTCCGCAAGTCGTTAAAGAGGGTGTCCTCCATAGTTGTTCCTTTGTGTGCTTTGTGGTGAGTTTAAACTCTCTTTGATCGCCGCCCTGCGTCCGATAGCCTCCCAGGGAGGGGGATTTCCGCGTGGTAAAGCCAACTGCGATCTTTCGTTCTTTGAACGAAAGGAGCAATAAAAAGGAGTATTAAACCCTTGACAATCGTCAGATTTCGCCTACAATAGTTTACATGAGGTGGTACTTAGTGATGCTGTTTAGCCTGGTGATAGTATCTGTTATATCATGTGGAAACGAAAATCGGTTAGAATCCGGCAGAGAATATCCCCAATCGGTTGTACTCATATATGAAGGTAAGTGGGTGACGGATACGTCGAACATGGATGTTTCCTGGCTGGAGCCGGGGAAAGACGCGATTTATCTTCAAGACCCCGAAGAAAGCGCAGGCTTCTATTATCCATGGTCAGGCGAAGATACTATCCGTTACTTCTACGATTACGGATTACTCTACGTCGACTCGCAGCTTGTTGGTTTTAATCTCGTGTACGTTAAAAGGCAAAAACTTGATTCACTCGATTTGAGTAATGTTACCGCCATTCATGCCGGAGAGGGATTAGACGATAAGCTAATTTCCATGTTGAGTAGTCTGAAGGTGATAATGGTTCCCAGTGAAGGAGAGATGGTATTTACTACCGATACTACTACGGCTTCTCCCCCGTCTCCACTTACCTATCTCGATGTAATACCTACGAATACAGCCATTTACGTAACCGGCTGGGATGGGTCATTACGTCCATTGCTGAGGTTTCCCGACGTCCGGGAGCTCACACTGTGGGGAAGCTGCCTCAGAATAAGGGATCTGAAATTTCTTACCCGGATGAAGAATTTGAGGTGTCTCAGGATAAATTCTCTTGAAATTCCCAACTCAGGTCTACGACACATACACCGACTCCCGAACTTGATAGTGTTGAATCTGACCTTTACCGACGTAGGCAAGAGGGGAGCAAGATACATCGGGAAGATGAAACACTTGAAGGAATTGACAATAAACGAAGCAAGATTCGGAGATAAGGGGCTAAAGCACATCTCCCGCTCCAAAAGCCTGGAGAGACTCTCTATCGGTTCTTTATACCCATGGACCTTACGCGAGATTGCCGAAGACCTGAAAGGGGACAAGTGGTGGTGGTATCTGGGTGGCGCGGACAGACGGGAACTTCTTAAACATCTGCGTTCTGTATTCATGCCTGTTCCGACCGGAAAGGGCTGGAGGCATCTTTCCCGCTTAAAGAACCTGAGATATCTCAGCATCAGTAATTATGAACTGGACGCTGAGGGAACCCTGGCAATAGGCAATCTGGAAGGCCTCGAGGACCTTCACTTCTACTCTATTGAGCTCGACAACGAAAGTGTGGACAGTTTCAGCGGTTTAGGAGGGCTTAAGTACTTTAGCTGCAACAGGGGTAACCTTGACGACCGGTGGTTACAGTATCTAAGTAAACGCACGCCCCTGGAATATCTCTTCCTTATCAATACCGATATAACGAGAGACGGGTTGGAAAATCTTGCCGGAATGGAGGAGTTGAAAACCCTCGATCTTATATGGATATGGCCTGAAGATGAAGGCTACGAACCTGAACCCTACTTCTCGGCCGATCTGTGGGCATTGATAGCCGGGATGGACAGCCTGGAAAACCTGTGCGTCAGGGGAACCGAAATTGACAATAAGAGCTTAGGGCTTCTTGCTGAGTCAAACAGCCTGAAATCTCTTACCTTCGAAATGACGAACCTTGAAGGCGAAGGCCTGAAACGACTGAGCCGTGTTCCCAACCTGGAAGAACTTCATCTATGGCACGTTGAGATTGAAAACGCCGATTTCAGATACCTTCTGGAGTTTCCCAAACTGACATTGTTCAGGCATTGGACGATGGAAGTTGACGATGCAGGAATGAACTACCTTAAATGCCTTCACAATCTCAAACGCCTTTGGCTCGATTTTGAGCCTGCGCAGGAAGCGGAACTAAAACGCGCCTTGCCCGGTTGCCTTGTCGGTTACTATTAGAGCTTAGGGATAGCCTCCCTTTATAAGGGATGTGTAGCACCGGGGGCGCATGCGCCGAATTGCATTCGGCGTAGACTATTATTGTCAACCTGTCTGGACACCCTGGAGAGGGTGTCCTCCATAGTTGTGCCTTTATGCCCTTCGAGTCCTCTGTGGTTAGAACAACCCCCGCTTGACAACGACCGCCGCCATGAATATTCTACCTGGAAACTAAGGGATTGCTTCGTAAGGCTTTACCTTTCTTCGTAAAGAGATCGGAGATGAAGAACATAAATTTTATTAACGGCCGAAGGCCGTCTGCGGTCTTTTCAGCGAAGCTGAAAAGGAGCATCTTATAAGGAGGCTTCATGAATCGCAAGCTCATCGCACTGCTTACCGCACTGGTCTTGATGGCCGGTTGCAAGTCCTTCAAGGAAGGATTCGAGGATGGGTACTACGGAGAGTCGGGCAGGGAGACCAAAACCACACGCAAGGCATCTCAAAGTTTTGCAGGCACCTACCATATAGAAGGCGAGGGCGCCTCCTACACCGGCACCCTGGAGATAAAGAAGATCAAGGGTGTCAAGGACAAGGCCTACTCGCTGGAATGGAC
>WJJO01000071.1 GCA_014729665.1 Caldifarciminota bacterium | reverse complement strand
GTATGACCTGTTCTGTAAGAAATCAAAACCCAAGGAACCTTGCTACCAGAACAAGCTGGCCTGGTATCGTGAGCAGTTCGAGCATGGACTGCGCATCAAGCTCCTCAACGTAGACGAGGGTAAACCCCGGAAAGTATCGCGGGGATTCGTGGAGTATATTCCGGCAGAATACGGTTGGAGAGCAGTAAACGCTCCCGGATACATTTTAATCCACTGCATCTGGGTGGTGGGCAGGCATAAAAAGAAGGGATATGGAGCAGAACTCATCCAGAAAGTTATCGAGGAAGCTAAATCTCAAAATAAAGCCGGAGTTATCGTTCTGGCCAGCACCGGACATTGGGCTCCCAGTCCCAAATTCCTGGAAAAATACGGGTTCACCAAGGTCGACGAAGCATTGCCTACATTCCAACTCATGGTCAAAAAGTTTGCCCAAGCGCCTGATCCATCATTTCCTGGAGACTGGGATAAGCGCGTCAAGGCACTGGGCAAGGGACTTACCGTCGTCCGTACCGTGCAATGTCCTTACCTTCTGGATGCCACCGATATAGTCGTTAATGAAGCCAAAAATCAGGGGATGAAAACCAAAATCGTTGACCTGGATAGCTCAAAACTAGTTCAGGAAAAATCTCCGTCAGCCTACGGGGTATTCAACGTAGTGTACAACGGTCATATCGTGAGTTATTGTTGGATATCAAAGAAAGATGCTCCAAAAATACTGGCCGAGACTAAGGAAAAATACGGTTAACATTGATCGGAGATAGATAGATTCCGACCTATTGACTAAACAAGAAAGGTGGAACCGTGGCACTCGAATTACCCGAAGCACAGACCATTTCCAGTCAGATGGATAAGGAAATACGAGGTAAAACAATCAAGCGCGCCTGGATAAACGAGAAGGAATCGGCCAAACAGCTAAAATCGGGTATGATTAACCTTGCACCAGCCGAGTTCGAAAAAACCCTTTCCGGTCGAAAAATATCCTCTGTCAAGTCGTACGGTAAGATTATATATGTTGAACTAGGTGAAGGCCTTAATTTCATAATCGCCTTTGAAACAAACGGTAAGGTTCTATATCATGAGGACGAATCTTCGATTCCTGAGAAGTGGAATACCAGGTTCGACTTTGCAGATGGCTCGGCAATAACGGTACGAATGACGGGCTGGGGTGGGGCCAGTGTTTTTACCGACACCCAGATCAGGAACCATAAGTATATCTCAAAAGCTTACGGATCCCCTTTGAGTAAAGATTTTACATTTAATGCATTCAACCAGATGCTTGAAAAGAAAGCAGGAAAGCAGATTAAACCCGTACTAATACAGCAAGGTGAGTTGATTTCAGGTATAGGTAATGCTTATCTTCAGGATATTTTATTCAAAACAAAGATTCATCCTAAACGGAAGATTCGTGATATTTCACAACCCGAACGAAAAACACTGCACGTTGCTATCAAGAAGATCCTTTCAGAAGCATTAAAGCTTGGTGGTCGGGAGATTCATACCGATATCTACAATAATCCAGGTCGGTACAGGCTCCTCGTTGGAAAACATATGGAAGCCGAACCATGTCCGGAGTGCGGTACGAAAATTGAAAAGATAACTGCAGCGGGTTCTGCAAGCTACGTATGTCCAAAATGTCAGAAGTAAAGGAGGATTCATGGCGTTCGAGCTGCCAGAATCTATAGTAATTTCATCCCAGATGGATAACGAGTTGAAGGGAAAGAAGATAGAAAAAGCGTATATGGATCCTAAGGAGTGTGCCTCTCAAATCAAGCAAGGGTTCATCAATCTGCAACCTCCAGACTTTGAAAAGACGGTAACAGGTAAGACAATTCGTTCAGTAACTAACCGGGGTAAGGGTATATACGTACAACTCGAGAAGAATCTCTACCTGGTTTATTCCCTGGAAACCTCAGGATACATTCTCTATCACACAAACAGAGATAACCTGCCGCCCAGATGGAATACCCGGCTCGATTTCACAGATGGAACAACACTCACTGTGAAGATTATCGCCTGGGGATTCTCCCAGGTTTTAACCACTGATCAGCTCAAAACTCATAAATACCTTGGAAAAGAGGAAATCTCACTTATTGATGAAAACGAGTTCACCTTTGACGTTTTCAACGACTTTCTGGAATCCTACTCATCCAAACCTATCAAGTTCATTCTTATAAGACAAGGTGAAGAGATGTCGGGTATAGGTAACGGTTATCTTCAGGATATACTATTCAAGGCAAAAATACACCCCAAGCGCAAGGCGCGCGACATCCCAGCGTCAGAACGCAAGAAGCTGTACAAGATTATTCTTAAAATACTCACCGATTCGGTCAAGAAAGGCGGACGCGATACTGAATTCGATCTCTACGGCAACCCCGGTGGCTACCGGGTAATCCTGGATAAGCGAATGAAAGATCAGCCCTGCCCCAAGTGCGGAACAACTATCCAGAAATCAAATATCCTGGGTTCGACCTGTTACGTGTGCCCTGAATGTCAGAAGTAGAAGGTGTACGATGAAACCGAAAGAACTTTACGCAAAGTGCGGTAACGTTTGCAGTCGCTGCCCCAGTTTTAAGACAAATTTGAAGACCACTCAAGACAGGTTGCACTGCAGCGCAGGGTGGGAAAAGTACCTTGGATTCAGACTCAAGCCGGATTCACTCGTGGTTTGCGATGGTTGCCAGTTTCAGGACGATGAAAAACCCAGCCGATACATAAACTGTAAAACCCGGAAATGTGCAGTCTACAATGGTGTATTAACCTGCGCCCATTGCTCTTCCTACCCTTGCGAAGATTTACCTGCTGAGTCTGTCTCAAGGGAATCCTCAGAGAAAAGGATAGGCGGCGAGATGTCTGATGAAGATTACGCCAGATTCGTGGAACCCTACGAAGGTCGCAAGTTTCTCGATCAAATTCGATCATCACTAACATCCGGAGAAATTGCAGAAATGAAGAAAGTGTCGCTTAAACCTCAAATGGCTAATTTTCCAGAAGGCCTATCTCTTTCTGATCGAGAGCTTAAATCATACAAGAACCTTTATTCGATTCTCTCAAGTGTGGGAACAGCCGATGGTATCTCATATGCCAGAAAAGAAGTATTGAAGAAAAAGAGAAGATATCTCCTGAAACTTCTTTGGGCCTTCGGTAGTTCCGGTGAACTCAAAGATGGAAAATGTCTTGTTATTGATGCTCAAACTTACATTGCCCAGAAGACACATTCGAGCTTGTCGGTCTTGAATAGTCTTTGTGCAGCATTGAAAGAATATGGTCTGTACTGTGAGCACGTTCCATTGCAGGAACAAGGATGGCAGACACCTACCGGAGCTCTTCGACCTAAAGGGTGGCAACTGAAAATGACTTGTGATTCGCGACATGGAGGTTTATCCGCATTGAAAGTGCTGAAGACCTACGTTAACAAATTGATCGAGGAATACGGCGATAAGGCATATCGTTACTTCTCCAGGGCAGATATGATGTTCCTGGAAAGGAAGTAGCATGCACGAGAGATTCCTCAAAGAAGTAGTTGAGACCTTCACCGATGTGCATGTTGTATCCAAAGAGTACCGTCAACTCATTAAAGAGTATGTCCCAAAGGTTCATGACTGGCCACCGCAGGAAGTCATCGATTTTTCCCTTAGACTCTGGGAACTGGGAAAGTGGAACCTGCGCTGGGTGGGATCGAATTTTATAACCGGACATCCTACTGCTCACAAGCATATTCGCTGGGAAGATCTAAAGAAATTCGGGGATATGATGGAGGATTGGGGCACGGTGGACATCTTTCACTCCCTTGCCGGACCGGCGTGGAAGCGCGGTCAAATCACCGATAAGCGAGTCCTCGAATGGACAAAGTCCCCGAACCGGTGGTGGCGACGGGCAGCGCTGGTGTGTACCGTGACCTTCAACCGCAAGTCCGCGGGAGGTACGGGTAATACAGAAAAGACCCTGATGATCTGCAAGGAACTCGTTGCAGACCGCGACGACATGGTGGTCAAGGCTATGTCCTGGGCTTTGCGCGAGCTGATTCCCTGGGACAGACCTGCGGTCGAAAACTTCCTTGATAGCAATGACGATCAACTCGCTTCCCTGGCAAAACGAGAGGTACGCAACAAGCTTATCTATGGAGTTAAGACTCCTAAGAAGGGTGTACATAAGACGAAATCGATCTAGCCTTATCGAACCAGTATCACCTTCTCCGTCTGACGATTCCCGTCAATCTCGGCTTATATAAAATACACTTCAGGGATTTAGCAGTTATCGGTTGTTGGAGAGATGCAATCTGGTCTGGACTAGGACTCTTTCTTTTGCTAATTCTATGTTTTTATCATAATTAAGATGATCCAAATACACAGGTCCATTTCGATTTGGGTAACAAGCATTCCAGAATTCTAAAGAAACATCAAGACAAAGCCTTGAGGCACTTCTAGCTTTATCTAACCAACCACTTGGGTTAAACCAAATAGGCTCTTTTAGAGGAGAAAAATGTACCGAAGAATCTCTTAACTGTTTTACTTGTGCAACAAAAGTTCTGAATGGCTCTTTGATTTGCTTTTCGTCGGATATGACAATATGTGTTTTTTTATCAGGTCTGATAATTGAAGGAAATTTCTCGATTTTATATTCTAAGGCTAAATATCGTTCCTTCTTTTTTCCTTGAAGTATTTCTTTATCCGATTCAGAAAGGCTTGATTCATTCCGTTTCAAGAAGTCATAACCTACACTGTTCACGAACGCTTCGACGAAGGAAAAGAAACTTAAAACAGACAACCTTGAATATGCACATACATTGTGATTCTGCAATTGCACTTCCTTCGTTGATAAATCTGAGACATCCTGTTTATTTTGTTTATAATACTCAACACGGGATTTCAAATCTAGTAAGCTTTGATCAGCAAGTTCGAAAAAAAAGAAGGAATCTCGCAACAAGAAGAGTTCTTCGACGTTACCGGAACCTGCATGGTGCCCTAAACCAATTCTTGCTTGGTACGGTAAATCCCTAGGATAACCTATTTTTGTACAATCCATAAG
>WJJO01000070.1 GCA_014729665.1 Caldifarciminota bacterium | reverse complement strand
CTCTCGCTCCATGCGATGCTTGAAGAGCGCCATCTCAACGGCAATCTCCAGGTCCCTGTCCTCGAACGGCTTCACGATGTAGCCGAAAGGTCCGGAGAGCTTAGCCCGTTCAAGGGTCGGTTTGTCGGCATAGGCCGTTAGGTAGACTACCGGTATCCTGAATCGCTTGTGAACAATCTCTGTGGTCTGTATACCGTCCAATTCACCTTCCAGACGGATATCCATGAGAACCAAGTCAGGCTTGAGTTCATCAATCATACCGATGGCTTCTTCTCCGGACGATGTGATACCACAGACCGAATAACCGAGATCAACCAGACTTGCCTTAATGTCCTTGGCAACAACACCTTCATCCTCAACTATGAATATATTTATCTCAGGCTTCATTCGACAATCTTTTCTTAGGGTGTATAGATGAAAAGGTAATTGTACATGTTGTACCTTGTTCCGAACTGAAGGATAACTCTCCCTTCAATTGAGAGACAAGGGTCTCGACCAAATCGAGCCCCAGGGTGCCTGAAGTATTGATGTCGAATCCTACCGGCAGGCCTGTTCCGTTATCGGATACCGTTAGTTTGAGCATGTTCGCAGATGTTTGTTTAAGATCTATCTTTACTTTCCCCTTACCTTCGGGGAATGCGTGCTTTAATGAGTTGCCAACCAGTTCATTGATAATGAGTGCACAGGGAATCGCTTTTTCGATATCAAGATATACTTTGTCTACGTTGATACTCGATCTTATATCCCTCGGATTGGCACCGTAGGAATGGAACAGGGATTTCACGAGGTGGTCGACATACTCTATAAAGTTGACCCTTGCTAAATCTGCAGACCTGTACAATCTTTCGTGAATTAAGGCAATGGTTCTTATCCGGTCGCTGCTTTCGCGTAAAATATCCCTGACGTTGTTTTCTCTCGTATGTTTAATCTGAAGATTAATCAGGCTGGAGATTACCTGAAGGTTGTTCTTTACCCTGTGATGAATCTCCATCAGCATTACCTCTTTTTCCTTCAGGGCGGCCTTGATGGTTTCTTCAGCTTCCCGGCGTTCGGTAATATCTTCGATAATCCCGTCGTAGTGGACTATTCTACCATTTTTATCTTTAACCGCCGTTGCGTTCACGGACGTCCAAAAGGTCGAGGAATCCCGGCGTCTAAGTTCAATCTCGAAATTGGTTACAGATTCCTCAACGGCTAGTCGTTCTATGAACTCCTGACGACGCTCAGGATTTACATACACATGATTCAATTTAACCGGTTTGAGCTCTTCAATACTGACATAACCCAACATCTTAAGCATTGCAGGATTTGCAGATAGCATGTTACCGTCAGGTGTGGTTCTGAATACACCGGCCGGTACATTGTCCTGAAGACTCCGGTAGCGTTCCTCCGATGCGTTCAACTCATCGAATATCTTCTTACGCTGAATGGATACCGCAGCCACGTTGGCAAAAATCTTTAAAAGGTCGGATGTAGGCGGGTTATCAGATTTATTCATAAAACAGGTAACTGTGCCTATCAATTCGCCATTGTACTGCAAGGCGATGCCTGCCTGATAACCGATATCCAGGGCGCTCTTGAGTAGTTCTCCCACCGAAGGCGATATCTTACCGAAGGTGGTTTCGGTCAGACTGTCTGTTATGTTGACTACCGTTTCCATCATTCTATCATACATCGCCTGATCGATCTTCATCTTCATACCAAGTGGGATATCACCCAGCAATTTCGCCGCTTGCTTCAGTAAACCGCTTTTAATAGCTATATGCTTGGTTATCAGGTTATTGGTTTCGGTATCAAAAATTGAAACAGCAACCGCCATTGCTCCGGTTATCTCCTTGAGTGCATTGCCTATTATTGGGAATATATCTTTATCCGGCCCTGCTTCAGTCAGTCTTACCGAAAGCTTGTTGACCGCCTTGAGTTCCCGAATCCGTTCCGACACCCTCTGTTCTGCAAGCTTTCGCTCGGTTATATCTGATAGAATAATGTAATATAGAGGATTTCTGTGATTATCGGGATTGATGGGATAGTTTCTCTGGTATATCCAGTGGATTCCGTCCTGTTTAAGTATTCGGTACTCGAAATCGACTATATAGTCGAAACCATCTCTGCACATTCGCCTGGCATTGTTGAAGGCATCCATAACGTTATCAAGATCGTCGGGGTGTACTGTTTTTTTTATTATCTCTTCTTTATTTCCGGCAAGCAAATCTCCTT
>WJJO01000069.1 GCA_014729665.1 Caldifarciminota bacterium | reverse complement strand
TTCCCATGTGGCTGATTTAAAAGAAAGGATAAGTGCACGCTTGGAGGTGACTCCTAGTAGAACTGGTAGCACCGCCCGATTTGTCATCGGGTAGTAACTGTGATCCAGACAACTCTTATCAGTGCATTTTTTTGATTAACAAAGTCTTGTTAGTCTAGGAGATATTTTCGCTTTCCAATTCCTATTTGTACGAGTAAACTGATTAGCTATATTTCTTTAGAATATCCAGCAGTACAGGATAAGAAACATTAAGAGCTTCGAGTAGAAGTGGAAGATGTTGTTCATCTACACCCTTCTTTTGTAGAATAGTTTTTAGTTCTTCGTACCAGTGATCTAAGACGACCTTGATGAACTTTTTCTTTTTCCGGATTTTATTAATATCAGCTTGAACCTTATCCAGTTGTTTCAACACTCTGATATAGAGCATATACTTTTCTTTGTCTATTCTACCATGGTAAACGTTAGCATATTCTATTAGGTACTCGCTGATTCGACGTGCTATTTTCCTTAGAGTGGTTTCCATTCCTAACAAACTCATCAGCCAGTTGCATTCTTCAGCTTGACAGTGGTTGTCTTCGATTTCTCTAAGGTCTTCGAGTTTTGCCTTGAGTTTTCTCATTTCATCGTGTTTAATATCCTTGTATAGGAAGTTATCGCGAAATGCTCGGAGAGTTGCCTCAGAATAAGTAATTCCAAAGTTTTCTTCCAGATATTCCGGAACTTTTGACAATGGTAAGTTCGGTGAAAGAATTGCCCTTGCCACAATCGGGGCATTCCCATCTTCGATTATGGATGCACCTAGGATGTTCTTTGGGCGTCCTACGGGTTGTTTTACATCGTTTTCGTTTAACATTGATTCTCCTTTTTCTTTCGACTCCTCCTGGTTGTTGGTTTCAGGAAGAGTTGCTTCTGTTAAATCATTCATAATGTCCTCAATTCCTACTTGTCTTGGGAACGTATATGAAGCTTCGATACGGAGAGTTATCCCATGTAAGGTCTTTACTTATGTACCCAGATTCTGTGTTAGCATGTTCGATGTCCTTCAAGAGTATAGTCTTTACAGCTTTCTTAGAACCACCAACGTAAAGGTGTCTTCTACAGATTCTATCGTAAACCTCTTCGGTAAGATTCGGGTGACCTTCTTGGAGAAGGTGTATGTGCGGTCTCACCTCTCCTTCGATGGTAAAGGCTGTGATTAATCCCTTACCATCCTCACGGAACCTTGGTCCTATAGCTATTTCATTCGTCATACGCCACAAGCGTATTCCCTTTCCCCTTGCATCCTTGACTGACAAATCATACGGGAAAGCTACCGTTACAAAATACCTGAGGAGAGTAGAATATTTTTCAAACCACTTCCCGTAGGCCTTACTTGCTCGTATCCTTAATTTCATTTTACCTCCCTGTGTTGATTGAAAAAACTATGTATCTTGTGTGACTATCTAATTCTCGACCCTCGACCCAAGCACATCAGGTTGTAGTTACCTGTACGTGTTAGGTTGTTCTTGTTAAGGGTGTTTTTTTGAGAGTATGTACCTCATCCTTTACCCACTTACTGATCCGTTTACTTATTAATGTCCTACCTAAGAAAAGCCAGGTGAGGACTCTTTTTTTCTTCTCCCCCATAAGTAGAACGTTTCAAAAGGCTAATTTGTCTAATGAGAGATCTAATTCAATGTTATTTCTCGATTAACATTGAGATTATCTGTCTCTTGGGAAAAGGATTATCCAACGGTCCATTTGGAGAGAGGATATACCCGAATTGTCTCTGAGTTGTGTTAGATCTATTTAACTAGGAATGTACCCCCTACCTTTTCTACTTAGATTACTAATCTACATTCACAAAACCTCCGTACACCCACCCAGTTCGACTGTCGGTATTCTGAATCTTATAACAGGTGTGTCGGTCGTCGGCTCCCAATCGATGTCCTATCCTAAATGATCAAAGAAGGTGTCGATTATCTTTCTACCGTCCTGCTCAATTTCTCCCTCGTAAAACCAACCGTCACTGCCACCGTCATCCCACCACTTACTGAGCACCTTAACGACCAAACCTTTGGGGTAAACTACTCGTGGTCCAGTTTTTACCGGATAAGGCTCAAACAGAACCTAATGGTTATTCAGTGTGTTTGATAGATTTCGGATTCACTCGCTAGAGTGCTTTTCTCCGTGGACAATTTTTCGACCATCTTCGTATTTTACAACCAAGACTCCATAACCAGATTCTCCTTCACCGGCGCTATTGATAAAAGTAACCCATCGGCGTTGTTCGTCTATTTCAATGGTGTACCCACCTGGAGTAATGTCAGGCATTCTTACCCAGCGACTATCGAGAACTTGACCATCTTCAGTTGTATAGACCCATTTATAGTTTCCGGGATTCTTGACCTCGAATGTACCTCGGTACTCCACCAAAGGCGTAGGTGGAATAGGTACAGGTGAATCTAACCAATCACCACTTTCGATGTCGTCATAATCGTGGGTTTCCCATTGCTCGATTTCAAGGTATGTTTTGGTTACTTTTTCCTCCTGCGTGAGGTTTTCCTCTTTTTTGCAATCGACGAGACATACAGCAAACAGCAGTACTGTTAACGTGAGTATTTGTTTCATCGTTTCTCCTATTACTTAATGACTGTGATTTTCGTTACTTCTACGCCATCTTCTCGATGGGCGAAGTACAGACCTGGAGATAAACCGCCTGCGGGATTTACCGTTCGCCCGCTTATGTCAATGACAGTCTGGACAGTGGAGGGAAGGCTGTCACTTGAACAGAACAACATTGGTAAAGTGTTGATTGGGTTTGTTGGAGGGGCTTCACTTAGTCCGCCATTGCTGGTTCCAAAGATAAGGGCTTGGAGTCTGAAAGATTGGTATGTATTTATCCATTCGTGATTAAGTGTCTGTCGTCCCTTTATTTTGATGGTTGTGTTCTCAGAAGCTACTACCATTATTGACGTACTGTAATAATGTGTATTTAATCCACTCATTGCTTGCTTTGACGCAAAAAAGGTGCTAGGAATAGAATCTCCGTTAACCTCTAGCCATACATAGCCTGCAAAGTAAAGTGTGAGTACTCCACCAGCTGATACGAAGGCATACCCGCCGTCTGCACCAACGTCAAAGCAGATTTCAGCTATGGTTATGGTTTCTCCCGAAGAGGTAAATTCTACTGGACTGGATGGAGAGTAGTCCTCCACCATCGAGATATTCTGTGCTGATGCAAAGCTCAGAGTGATTAGTAATCCAAGAAGGATTAAAGTTAAGCGTTTCATTTTTGCTCCTTTGTTGTTTGTTTCTTACTCATTCAGCTGGTGCCGTAACTATGAAGAATACTATAAGCGCAATTGAACCGGCAGTAGTTACTAATAAAGGCCAACCTGCC
>WJJO01000068.1 GCA_014729665.1 Caldifarciminota bacterium | reverse complement strand
CTCGGCCAGCTGAGCTATACCCTCCAGGTGTGCTGTTCCGCCTGTAAGAACGACCCCCGCTGCTAAAAGTTCCACGTAGTCGGTCTTGGCTATCTCGCGTGAGGCAAGCGTCAGTATCTCCTCTATCCTGGGTTCGATGATGGAGGAAAGTATCTTGCGGGATACCTGTTTTTCGGACCTTCCGCCGACGCCTCTAACCGTAAACGTCTGGCTTTCTTCGACCAGACCGGCCATAGCGCAACCGTGGCGTTTCTTTATCTCCTCGGCTTCCTTGTTGGGAGTTCTCAGGCCTATTGCAATGTCTGAGGTTATGTGCTCTCCGCCAATACCCAGAACCTGTGTATGCCTTATCGAGCCTTCCTTGAAGATAACCATGTCGGTCGTACCTCCGCCGACGTCTATAAGGAGCACTCCCAGATCCTTCTCGTCTACCTCCAGTACCGCGTATGCAGAGGCAAGTGGCTGAAGAACAAGGTCCTTTACCTTCAGGCCGGTGCGCTCTATGGACCGGTAGATGTTCTGGGCCGATGTAACCGCCCCAGTGACGATATGAACCTCAACCTCGAGCCTCTTGCCGAACATCCCGACAGGATCACGAATCCCGGGCTGATCGTCTACGATGAACTCAATCGGAATGACGTGGATTATCTCACGATCCATTGGAAGCCCGATGGTCTTGGCCTGTTCGATCACCCTGGCTTTGTCTCTGGGGCTGATCTCCGAACCGGCCTTCTCTACCGCGACAACGCCGCGGCAGTTCATACTCGATATGTGGCTTCCTGCTATACCAACGTAGCACGAATCCACCTTGCATCCTGCCATGCGCTCGGCCTCTGCAATAGCCTTGCGTATCGAGTCAACCGTCTGCTCGAGATTGACCACGGTTCCCCTGCGCATTCCGCGCGACGGCGTGAGTCCAACTCCTACAATTCGAGGTTCAAGGTTTTCGTCCAGCTCGGCGATTACCGCGGCTACCTTGGTCGTTCCAAGGTCAAGCCCGACGATTCGTTCGCCTTTAGCCATCAAAAACCTCCATTCTTTTCAGTTATTATCTTTATCTCCTCGCGGAGCTCTATCTTATGCTTTTGACTAACTGTCTTCTTAATTTCCTGGATTAATGCAACCACATCTTTCTGGGTCGCGTTACCGGTATTGACGATGAAGTTGGCGTGCATGGGCGATACCATTGCACCGCCTGCCTTCTTGCCCTTGAAACCGAGTTCCTCTATCAGCTTGCCGGCAATAACCTTTGGCGGGTCAGGATTCACGAACACCGAACCTGCAGAGGGTTCCTTAGGATGCTTTGTCTGGCGTTCCGCGGTAATCCGGGCCATCTCCTGCATGGCCTTCGCAAGTGAGGTTTTCTTGAGTTTGAAAGACACCTCGGTTATGAAGTGCCGCTTGGAAAGGGATGTGCTTCTGTAACCCCACTTGATGTCCTTTTTTTCAACATCCTTCTGGAGCCCGGTTTTCAAATCGAATACGCGCACCGCATCCACCACCTCTTCTGCCCAGTGGCCGAAAGCCCCTGCATTGCCCTTGACCGCCCCTCCGATGGTACCCGGAATACCAAAAAGGAACTCCATCCCGCCCAGTTCGAGTTTAGCCAGCTTGGTTATAGTTTCGGTGAGCTTTGCACCCGAACCGATGATAACCTTGTCTTTGTGTTGCGAAGTCTTGGAAAAGGCGGTACCCGGTTTTATTACGACTCCGTCGTAGGATTCGGGATACACTACGTTTGAACCGCCGCCCAGCACCTGGAAAGGCACCTTCGGGTAGGCGGCAAGGAACTCCGCTATCTCGGTCAGGTCGCTTACCGCTTCGACCTCGATCAGCGCCTCCACAGGCCCACCTATCTTGATTGTGGTGTAGGGAGCTACCTCCACGTTGAAAAGGAACTTCCCCTTAAGGTTTGGAACGTAGTTTACCTTGAGATCCTTGTGCCAATCCGAAGCGGGTTCGCGCTTCCTTAATACTGATTTCTCTTCGGGTTCCTTTGATTTTTTATCCTCAGCACCCGGTTTAGTCGGTTCCTTTTTCTGCTCGACCTTTGAGGGCTCGGGTTTCTTTCCCGTTTCCGGTTTCCCTTCAGGCTCAGTCTTTTTTTCAGCAGTCGGTTTGATCTCAGGCTTTGCCTT
>WJJO01000067.1 GCA_014729665.1 Caldifarciminota bacterium | reverse complement strand
GGAGATGGAATTCAGATACAACTACAGAGATTTGACTTTTGACCAGCAGGTGAATAAACTAGTAGAAATACTTATGAGGAAACCAAATTATGCTTAGTAGTTCGATACTAAACTATACAAGACCCTAGATTATTTTAACTCCCTGTATCCTGAATTCACCACCGAACTCTTCGACCCTTCAGGCGACGGGTTATCCGACTCAGATGGAGACGGCAGACCGGATACGGATACCCTTTCTGCAGGCGGAACATTTGAGGTTTCCATCGTAGTTACCCCGGTAGACAAGCTACCGTTCGGTTGCGTAGATACCTGTTATTTTTCTATAGAGTCTTCACGCGACACCTCAAAATTCGATACCGCCCATCTGGTTACCTGCATTCGTGAGATTACGGTCGACCTCGATCCTGATACAGTCGAAGTCGAGGTATATCCAGGGTATGTGGCCGTATTCGACCTTGACGCTTCCCACGATAGCTGGTACAGGGCGGATACCTTGAATTTCGACTACACGGCCTCCGGGGGTTGGCCCGTCAGGGTAACCAGTTCCACGGGAACGAACCTTACCGATTCGGACGGAAACGGCTGGGTCGATATTGCCGGGGTTATACCCGGAGAACCGCCCGTGCCCGTACCGATGCAGGTAAGGGTCGATGTGCCCGTAGATGCCGCAGCCGGAGACCGCGACACCGTTTGGCTTGTGATTGCATCTACCAACTACCCATTCGACTATCCGGAGACGAATTCGCAGTATCCCGACGGCTACTACGCCGGAGTTCTGGATACTACGGTGCTCATCGCCCATACAGCACCGATTCCGGGTATCCTTCTCAGGCCGGATCAACAAGATTCAGTCGCCGCGGGGAACACCGTTCGCTACGCAATGGAGGTTTTTAACAACGGAAACGGTCCTGATACACCTTCTATTCAGATACAGAATACGACCCAACCAGGCTGGGGGCACGATCTTATCGACGGGAACGGTGTTGATCCACTCCAGGATTCCAACGGCGACGGGATACCGGATGTGGGACACCTCGACAAACCACCTGAGGTCAACTTAGATTCATTCTACCTCGATGTTAGTCCTCCACATGTTGCCGGGGTGGGTGATGTTGACACCACGGTCCTGACTGCCACATCGGCGCACGATCCTGCGGTATACGACAGTGTTATGATTGTAACCTACGTGCTTTCATCTATGGTTGTGGACATCCACATCTGGCAGTCGCAGACCAAGGTTATCGGAGCGGACGAAACCGCCTCATACGATTTATACATAACTAACAACGGCGATGAGACGGATATCATAGACTGCGGTCAGTTTGCAATCGACGATCTCGGCTGGACAGGCGAACTAACAGACGTAGCAGGTCATCCCTTCACCGACCATGACAACAACGGTCATGTTGACGTGGGCGGTGTAGGCGTTATGGATACGATTATGATTCATCTTGAGGTTACACCGCCAACTGAAGTTGGTTCAATCGTCAGCGATTTCGACACCGAGTTAACGGACCAGCGCTACGTGTGGATACAGACCGGGTATGCCGTCGATACCGAGGTCCGGGACAGCGTACTAATAACTACCATACTGGAACCTGAATTTCATATTCACAACTATCCCAATCCCTTCAGAGACGCAACTACCTTTACCTATAACATCCCCAGGGCCGGGATTGTGACCTTGCAGGTCTACAACCGTTCAGGCGAGCATATCAAAACACTTGTTCATGAACAATACCTTACCTACGGCGGAACCTTCGAGGCGGAATGGAACGGTTTAACAAAAAACGGCAAGAGGCCTGCACCCGGTGTATACATCTACGTACTGGATTGGTGTGAACGCAAGGAAGGCGATACCTTTGCACGCAGTAAACGTATCGTAAAGAAGGCTTTGTTGCAGCCATGAGTTAATACACCCTTTAGCCTGGAAAGCAAAGGAGCGCAGGGCGGGCTGCGGTCGTCTGGAAGTAAAAAGATAAAGGGTTTCCCCCATGTCCGGCAGTCGACTATATTCTTCTCGAACAACGCCTTAGGGGGTTGACAACACTTCGTTTAGGAATATAATCTTAGCTCCTTGCACGATGCGAGGAAAGTGGTCACAGGTAAAAAGAAGACCAACATGGTAATTTCAAATTCGCAGACAGACGGAGGTCTGTCGCGCGATTGTTTTTTGTTCCGTAAGTACTTAAGGAGGAACAGCTTATGGCGAAGGCCAAGTTTGACAGGAGTAAGACGCATTTAAACATCGGCACGATAGGTCATGTAGACCACGGCAAGACCACGTTGACGGCCGCAATAACGAAGGTATTGGGGATGGCCGGG
>WJJO01000066.1 GCA_014729665.1 Caldifarciminota bacterium | reverse complement strand
TCTCTCCGCGGTCGATGCAGATACCGAGATAGAAATTCTTACCGAATTGAAAAAGATAATGCGCGAGAGGGCGGTGATAATCATTTCGGCCAGACCCCGAAGCCTGGCATTTGCCGACGAGATACTGGTGATGGACGAGGGCCGTATTGCAGAGCGCGGCACCCACGAGGAACTGCTGGCAAGGGACGGTCTTTACGCGCTGTTTGCCAAGCTTCAGGGGGTGGAGTAATGGGTAATGCTCCTTTTTTGCCGGGCAAACGCTTGCGACCCGGGGGTCAAAAAGATCGCAGGCAGCCTGTGACTTCTATTTGGAGTTTCGAATTGTATATATTACATGTTGAACGACCGACTACTGGCAGGTGTAGTTGATGTTTGTACATGAGGAAGAACAGTTAGGCAAGATATACGATTCCCGCATAATGGGGCGTCTGCTGTCCTTCCTGGAAAAGGACTGGTGGATGATAGCTGTATCACTGGTCCTGGGATTGATTGTCGCAGCGGCAGAGATAGTTTTTCCAGCTATCATCCAGCGGGCTATCGATCGCGATATCTTCCCTGTATACCGGCTGGTTACGTTGAACGAGGAGGAGGTCGAATTACATGATGAGTATGTTTTAAACGTGCGGGATTCGAACTACGTGATACTGCAAGCCGATCTATCCGAGCTTCCACGTAACCGAGCACGCAACGCTGAACCTGTCGAGTACTACCTGTTCGAGAAGTCCAAGGTCGAGGAAGAGTTCGATTCCCAGGAACTCACTCGTTATCCGGTTGTGGGTACCGACAAGCTTCTGATACCTTATGACGACCTGCAGAAGATGGAAGGTGAGGAAAGGGTTTTTTCAAGGTCGGTGCTGCTGGTTCTTCGCGACGCGAACTGGCAAGGCCTTTTAAGGTTAGCCATACTATTTCTTATAATCAGTATAATCCGGTTCATCGCCTCCTACGCCCAGATACTTCTTACGGCAACGGCAGGTCAGAACTCCATGCACCGGCTCAGGATGAGCACCTTTTCCCACATCCAGCGTCTGCCTGTGCAGTATTTCGACCGTAACCCGGTGGGCCGTCTGGTTACCCGCAACACCAACGACGTGCAGGCCCTCAATCAGTTCTTTACCGAGGTGGTTACAAGTCTTTTCTACGACGGATTCCTTCTTATCGGTTTGATGGTTTTCCTTCCTCTGTACAACTGGCGTCTCGCCCTGGTTACGTTCGGAGTGGTTCCTCCGCTGCTCTTGGCTACAGTTATATTCCGAAGACTGCTGCGCGACGCTTTTCGAAAGGTCAGGGTTCGCCTGGCCAAGATAAATGCATTCCTGGCCGAGCATTTCTCCGGCATTAAGGTCGTTCAGATGTTCCGGCAGGAACGCAAGCGTCTCAACGCTTTCAATGTTATTAACGAATCCCACTTCAAGGCTCGTTTCGGTCAGATGATTCTGTTTGCAATCTTCAGACCCCTGGTAGATTTGCTTTTAATATCGACGATTGCCGCAGTTCTCTGGTTCGGCGCTAACTGGGTTGTCGGGGGGGTGTTGACAATCGGATTCCTTGCAGCTTTTCTGCGTTACGTCGAGAAGTTCTTCCAGCCCATTCGCGATCTTTCGGAGAAGTTCCAGGTTATGCAGCAGGCAATGGCCTCAGGTGAACGTATATTCATGCTCGCAGACGAGGCAGAGGAGGTCTACGACGGGGCTAAACTGCCTGCCAAGACTGACGGGGGAATCGAGTTTCGCGATGTCTCCTTTGCATATAACGATGAGGATTGGATATTAAAGGATATCAATTTCCGCATCAAACCCGGAGAGAGAGTGGCTTTCGTGGGTGCGACAGGTGCGGGCAAGACCTCGATAATAAACACCTTGTGCAGATTCTACGAGATTCAGAGGGGAAAAATCCTTGTTGACGGTAAAGATGCGAGGAATCTTGATAAGAAGGACCTGCGTTCTCGCATAGGTATCGTCATGCAGGACGTATTTCTGTTCCTGGGAGACATTGAGACGAATATCAAACTGCGGTCCGATATCTCTCACGATCGAGTTGAAGCTGCCGCAATCGTTACCAATGCCGATAAGTTTATCAGTAAGCTTCCCGACGGCTACAAGGCGCCGGTACAGGAACGGGGAGTCAATCTGTCTGTCGGTGAACGTCAGCTTGTAGCTTTCGCGCGGGCCCTGGCAATCAATCCGTCCATCCTCATCCTGGACGAGGCTACCTCCTCGGTTGATACAAAGACCGAGGCGCTTATTCAGGATGCAATCCACAAACTCCTCGAGGGTCGAACCGCGCTCATCATCGCCCACCGTCTTTCGACCGTCCGCGATGCCGACCGGATCATCGTCCTGGACCATGGCAGGATGGTCGAGGAGGGTACACACGACGCGCTGATGAAGCGCAAGGGCGTATACTACGGGCTGTACAAGCTGCAGTTCGAGCACAAGATATAAGATCCAATTCTGTTCGGTTTATATACTTGACATGGATATGCATTCGCCTAGAATCGTCATGTAGTTCTATAAACTGGTCAGCTTTGTATTGCGTTCGTCAGTTAGAACGTTATCATTGTGAATATTTGGGCTCTTAAATTAAGAGGAGACGGTTATGATAACATCTACAAAGGGAAAAAGTCCTTTTTACCCGGGGCAACCGGTTCCAGTTGAACTTTTTGTAGGTAGAACTGAACAGCTTAATCGTATCATAACTCGTGGTGTTGGTCAAGTCGCAGAGGGTAAACCAATCACAATTTATGTACAAGGGGAGTACGGTATTGGGAAGAGTTCAGTAGCAAAATTTGTACAATGGATGGCTGATCGAAATTATAATCTACATCCTATTTATGCTTCTATAGGTGGGGTTGGGAGTTTGGAAGACTTAGCAGCAGCCGTTCTTGAGGCAACCGTTCGATCTGGGGCATTTGATCCAAAGAAGTGGGAAAAAATAGGTGAATTCCTTGCAAAATACGTTGGTTCAATAGATCTTTATGGTGTGAGTATTAATTTTGATGCACTTAAGAAGGATGCTTCTAACTTCAAGACACCATTTTCAATGTTAAGTTTCTTGTCGGAGACTCTGAATCGCCTTCGGAAGGATACCGAAATAAATGGGGTTTTCTTAGTTCTTGATGAGATTAATGGGGTAGCATCTAATCCCGATTTCGCTTTTTTTGTTAAAAGTATGGTTGATACAAACGCTATGTCTACTGAACCCTTGCCGTTACTACTTATGCTTTGTGGTGTTGAGAATTGTCGACGCGAGATGATACATAATCATCAACCGGTGGAGCGTATTTTTGATGTTGTAGATATAGAGCCGATGTGCAAGGAAGAAATGGAGGAGTTTTTCTTAAAGGCTTTTAAAAGTGTTAATATAAGTGTTACATCAAAACCCTTAGGCATAATGTCTTACTATTCTGCCGGTTTTCCCAAAATCATGCATTTAATAGGAGATTCAGCGTTCTGGCTCGATCAGGATGGGGAAATAACTGAAGGTGAGGCGATGAATGCAGTTCTTTCCGCAGCTGATGAAGTAGGTAAGAAATACGTCGATCAACAAGTTTTTAAGGCGCTTCGAAGCAAAGATTATCACTCAATACTTAGGAAAATCGCGAAGACAGGTTTAGATATGTCTTTTTTAAGACAAGATGTGACCAAAGGACTTACAGAGAGTGAACGGAAAAAGTTCGATAACTTTCTTCAGCGCATGAAGAAACTTAAGGTGTTACGTTCCGGCGACATCAAAGGGGAATATGTCTTTAACTCCCGCATGGTACGACTTTATATTTGGTTAGATGCTCTTCGAAAACGGCCTCGGAGATAATCAATTCTCTTAACTAACTCTGTTTTCAAGCTCGGGGTACGAAAACATGAAAGGGATTGAAGTTCGTCTTGCG
>WJJO01000065.1 GCA_014729665.1 Caldifarciminota bacterium | reverse complement strand
GGTAGATACGTAATCAGTCTGTAGCACGACCTTCGCTGACGGCAAATCTATCTAAGTCAGATATTGCATGCACTTGGACTAGTATCAAAAATTTGGTGTTCTTCGCGTTCTTTGTGTCCTTTGTGGTTCAACCTTGCCTATTTTCTGTAACAATCGGCTGTGTTTCACCGTCTACAATAGCAGATGGAGGTTAAAATGAAAATTACACTAATTGTTAGCGTGTTTCTGGTGCCTTTTTTGGCGTCCGGGGCTTATCCCGATGCCCCTTCCCCGGGCTACTACGTAGCAGACGAGGAGGGGATAATAGAAAGCAAGTACGAGGAGTACATAAACTCCCTTTGCCGCGAGGTTAACCTGGTTACGTCGGTTAAGATGACTGCGGTTGCTGTTTCGACCACCGGCGGTGAAGACATAAACGAATATGCCGAAAACCTTTCTAAAAGCTGGTATTCCGAGCAGACAGCCCGCGATAACGGAATCATAATAGTGGTTGCCGAAGACGATCACGAGGTTGTAACTATCGTAGGAAAGGGACTCCAGGAGATACTGCCGCCTTCAAAGGTGGACCGTATCCGTCGGAACATAACCATCCCGAACTTCAAGCGCCACGAGTACGGCAGGGGTGTTTACTGGACGCTAAGGACGTTTGCAAGGGAGATGGAGGACGCCTACGACGCGAACTTCGAGACGCTCGAGGATACCCCGGACGCAGACGACTACGCCGACGATTACTACGACGATGCGTTCGAGGACGGGTGCTGGGGCTGCTGGCGGGCGATTGCATGTCTTGGATGGCTGATGTGGTGGGACAGTATATGGGACGACCACGACCACTGGGATCATCACCATCATCACAGACATCGCTGCTGGTAGACAAATGATACAGATATTATCTGTTTAGTATGTCAGTTATTAGTGCTATTTGATTAGCATCCCTGTCAATTCTGTTCGAATAAATATAGTAAACAAGGGAATTACCCTCAGGAGAAAAATCAGCGAAGTATACTCCACAGTACTCGACATCTTTTTTATCCCTGGGTGTAGCTTCAAGAATCGTGCAGGTATCGGCTATAACATCATTATTCTCAGCCTCATCGTATCTTTCTTTTAGAAGGTGCGGTGGGCCACACCCTGACAGTGCGATATAACACGGTTCAGTAGGGTTAACGCTGTAAGTAAGGAAATCCCGACTACATTCCTTATCGGGTAATACTTGTTTGTCATCTGAAGTCAATGAAAAAACGGTATCGAGCGCTGCCAGCGCTGTATCACCCGGAAAAAGGTCGAAATCACGGCGACTGACGCCCGGTAAGGCAGGATGATTAAAGAAAAGTACGTACTCTCCGGTGTTCAGGTTGTAACGTCAAATGCCTTCGTAAGGGACTGCCAGATAGAACAATGTATCTGAAACAGTTGAAAAACGTCCGCGTGTAAAGGGTGAGTAAGCGTGTATCGTATCGATTATGCTCCCGTCCAGATCGGTAAAAACGACTATGTCGGAAGAATAAGCGGATATAGTATCAAGCTCCCAGTAAACTAGTTTGTTCCCAGTCGGTGAAACAACACAACGGATAGGTGAACCATCATCCAATGTTCAAATCTTCTCTACATAATCGCCGCGTGAATCCATCCTGCACAGGGCAAAACCCTCGTCGATGAAGTTCCAGCATGTAAAGTAGATGTATTCACCGTCAGGACCCCATTGAGGATTCGATATGATTGCATCCTCAAGGGGCATCTCATCAAATGTTACGATAACCTCAGGCCTGCTCGGCCCCCAGGGCCATAACGAGCAGGAAACCGCGGTTAACATAACTATACGGTTATAAGCGGGTTAAATCTGCGGGCAGCACGCATGCTTCCTCCTTACTTTCCTGTGCCTTTGGACTAACTATCTATCCGATCGTACCGGATTGTACCCGGTTAATATACTATAGGATGCTCTTAGGCTGTTGTCAAGTAGCCTTGCGTTTATCAATATTCAATCAACATCTGCGATCAGGTTCCCGTTCACAGGGGTTGCGCAAAGCCCTGTCCTGGATATTATAGTATCCATCAGAAGAGGAGCCGTAATGCGTAAATGTCAAAACATGTTGGGTGCGGTAATCATCATCCTTGCCGCAGCCGGCCCGTCGTGCGCGAAATACCCCCGACCCCCGAAAGGGAGCTACGTGCGCGACGATGCGAATATTATTACCGACCATTACGAGGAGAAAATAAACCTTCTTTGCCGGGAAGTGGAGGATAAGACCACAGCCCAGATGGCCGTATTGACTATCCGGACCTTCGGGGATAAAGAACCCTGGCGGTACGCGATCGAGATTGGAAACCGTTGGGGTGTGGGTCAGGCAGATACCGATAACGGTCTGGTGATGGTGATAGCCGTCTACGACAGGCAGTACTTCACCGCAACCGGGTACGGGATGGAGCAAATAATCCCGGATTCGACCCTAGATACAATCCAGAAGGAAACCCTTGTTCCCTACTTTTCCAAAACCGAGTACGGTGAAGGTATCCTCCAGACACTTCAACTCCTGGCTGTCGAGATTGGGAAATTCTATGAAGATCATACACAACAGGAGATAGAAAATATACTCAATTCGAGGGTAAGGGATGAATAAACGCGGTTTCCTGATAACGGCGCTCTTCATCCTGACTGTATGGGGTCTGCTTCAGGCTGTAGACTACCCCCCTGCACCTGTGGGCTCCTACGTACTAGATCTC
>WJJO01000064.1 GCA_014729665.1 Caldifarciminota bacterium | reverse complement strand
CGGGAGGCTCTGTCCGCAAAACTCTCGAGGCCGTCGGGAAAAAAGGTGCAGAGGCCCTTGAGGTGGCGGTTCTTGTAGACCGGGCTGCGGATACACCCGATGATTTTACCTACGTATCCGCCCTGCGCTACGTTTTACCCGTATACGAACCTGAGAGTTGTCCATTGTGCAAGAAGGGGGTCGAACTGGTTAAGCTGGGTGGTCAGTTACCTACAGCTAGACGCTAAAAATAAGACATTTAAGAGATCCGTGAAGGCTTTACCTCGAAGTCATACTTTGGTTTTTCGGACTTAATCGATAGCCTTCAGTTCACCGGCTTGAACAGATGGGTTTTTCTTGACATCCATCCTTAATCATCCATAATTACCGATGGATTCCGGCAGAAGCTATTCACCTACCAAACAGCTGGTAATATTCGATCTTGACGGCACCCTGTTTCAATCCGATTTGGTCTGGATCGATGCGATACAGCAGGCGCTTGTCGATGTTGGGCTTCCCCAGAAAAGCCGCGATGAGTTATTGTCATATTTCGGTGATTCACCTAAGGTGCTTATTCCGAAACTTACGTCTGACCTTCCGAAAAGAAAACTCAGGAAGTTCTTCAAGTTGGTTAAGAATTATGGGGACTCCCGTATGGAAACGCACGGTAAGCTTTATGACGGTGTAGAGAATATGCTTGCCGACCTTCAATCGCAAGGTTTCCCGGTAGCCTTGTGCACTAACGGACGCAGTGATTACGCGGAGTATATTCTAAAAAGACTCGGGATACATGACTATTTCGTTAAGATAAAATCAGCCGAGAAGCGGGAAAGCAAGGCCGGTGCAATAAAGGAACTTCTTGCGGGGTATCCTGAGGCGATAATGGTAGGGGACAGGCGCAACGATTTCGAGGCTGCCCGCGAGAACGATATCCCGAGTATCGCGGCAGCTTATGGATTCGGGGGAGATGAGGTTAAGCTTGCCGATTACATAGCAGAAACGCCTTCAGAAATTCAAACCTATGTTAAACGGATTCATATCTTTCATACGGTTGAGAAGAAGGTAAAACAGACCCAAGGATCGACTGCTCACATAGTAGGTATTAACGGTGTAGATACATCCGGTAAAACTACCTTTGCAGTCGAGATGGAAAAGTACCTTAAGAGTCGTGGTCATCAAACGATGATCATACATCTCGACGACTTCCATAATCCCCGAGATGTCCGCAGTAGAGGGGCCGATCCAATCCAGTCATACATCGATAATGCGTTCAACCTCGAACTGCTTGAAAAAGAGATTTTAGCCCCGATAAGTCGAGGACAAACCCTGGACAAGGAGCTCAAGCTCCTTGAGTTGGAATCCGATGAGTTCACAAACGTCAAGCGCTATCGGATAGATAAAGATACTATCGTTATCCTCGAAGGCGTATTGCTTTACCGGGAACCAATTAATAAATACTTCTGTATTCGCGTATTCCTGGATGTTGAGTTCCGCGAGGTTCTCAGACGCGCCGGTGAAAGGGATACGGCAAGGTTTGGGCCGGAGTTTATAAAAAGGTACAAAACCAAATACATACCTGTTCAGAAACGTTATCTTGAAGATTGCAAACCGGTTGAACGCAGTGATGTAGTCGTGGATAACAACGACTACATTCGTCCGTATCTTGTTGAAAAACCATGTTGACTTCCTGGGTTTTTTATTCTTTTACTTGAACTGGAAGAACACGAGAATACTTGACAATACATAAGGGTCGACTATATTCTTACTTGAGGTGATTGAATGAATAATAAGAAAAGGACGCCTGAGATTATTGTTCGAGAAGGTAAGCCTCGAGCCGTTATTCTGGAGATTGACGAATACGAGGAGATACTCGAACGATTGGAGGATTTGGAGGACCTTAAGATGTTAAGGGAGATGCGTACCAGTCCTTTACATTTCAGAAAAATCGAGGAGTTCCTTAGGGAATACAATCCGGGTGTATGAGATACTTCTCGAACGTGCTGCAGAACGAGATTTGAAAAGACTACCAACTTCAGACTTCAAACGTATAATAAGTGAAATAAGTAAATTGGCTGATTCTCCAAGACCCACAAGTTGCAGAAAAATAACCGGATCCAAGAATGATTGGCGGATTCGAGTTGGTGATTACAGGGTGATTTATGAGATTGATAATAATGCCAGGAATATTAAAGTAATGCGCATAAGACAACGTGAAGATGCATATCGATAGACTGTGAGGAGAATCGAGTGAAGTTTGATTCCACCAAAGTGGAAGTATGGGACAGGTTCTTTTTACCCCAACCGATTGTTTCACAATCGGCCGGGGACCCCATCTGGAAGTAGATGGAGTTGGTTCAAGTCAAGGCGGTAGTATATGAGATGCGATCCCACTAAAGCGGAGGTTTGGGACAGGTTTTGGACAGAGAAGATGGACCTGGATGTGTATCCACCCATCACGAACATTGCATCGGAGATTGCCGAGATCGTACCGGACGTTAAGGGATTAAAGGTTATCGAGATAGGCGCGGGAACAGGCAGAACATCTATTGAACTTGCCCACAGAGGAGCCTACGTAACCATCCTCGATATATCCGAGCAGAGCCTGGAGCTGGCCCGCAGGTTTGCAGACAAGGTGGATACTGCAACCCGCAAGCGTATCTCCTACGTTCTCGCAGATGCCCTCGATCCCGGACTGGAACCCGAGAGCTACGACATCCTGTTTCACCAGGGTCTTTTAGAACACTTCCGTTCACCGTATCCCCTGCTTGCGGCCAACAACCGCCTCCTGAAACCGGGCGGTCTAATCGTGGTGGACGTACCGCAGACGTTTCATATCTATACAATCCTCAAACAGGCCCAAATCCTCATGGGTAATTGGTTTGCAGGCTGGGAGCGCCAGTTTACTCCTTCCTCCCTTTCACGAACCCTTAAGGTCAATGGTTTTATTCCAGTTAAGGGCTACGGTGACTGGCCAAGGCCTTCGCTTGCCTACCGCGCATTACGGATCATCGGCAAGAAGCTTGGGATTAATCTTCCGATGTTCCCGAAGGTGAGTGTGGATTCTATTTGGACCCGTATGGACGAGTTTCTTCGCCGAAAAAGGCTCTTCCACTGGACGGTGATGTCCTACGGTCTGATTGCCCGTAAGGCCTAGCTATAATATACCTAATTCTTATAATCGGTTAAGGTTTACCTTCGGTTGCGATCTTTTCTCCGAAGAAGAAAAGGAGTATGGGTGTGTTGACATGGGTAGGTTTCTAAAGTATCCTTCCATCTTATGAGGATACTCAGCGTTAACGTAGACCATGTAGCCACGGTGCGTCAGGCCCGCAGGGAGAGCTTCCCCGATCCATGCAAAATGGCTTTAGAGGCCGAGGCCGGGGGTGCTGACGGGATAACATGTCATCTGCGATCGGATAGACGTCATATTCAGGATGATGACGTTCGCAGGCTCAAGGAATGTATTAACGGAGAGTTGAACGTTGAGATGGCCGCGACCGACGAGATGGTCGATATAATCCGCGAAATTAAGCCCCACCAGGTAAGTCTGGTTCCCGAGCGTCCTGAAGAGGTGACCACCCAGGGTGGTCTCGATTTAGTTTCGCGGTTCGATGACGTCAAGCCTTATGTAAAAACAATAGTTGATGCAGGTATACGACTGTCATTCTTTATCGAATGTGAAGAGGAGTTGATTAAGCGTGCATTTGACCTCGGCGCTTCAAACGTCGAGTTTAATACCGATGCTTATGCGATAAATCCCGATAAGAGGTCAGATTTAGTTTCTGTGTTCCGGGAACGTGCACGTTTCGCAGCAGAAAAGGGTCTTGAGGTGCATATAGGGCACGGTCTTGATTACGATAATATCTCGCCGTTGATGGAAATCGGGGAGATAAAAGGAGCCTCAATCGGATTTGCCATCGTTGCGCGCGCATTGGAGGTCGGGATGCGGCTAGCCGTTAACGAGATGGCAAAACTCATGGGAAAGGATGTGTAGGGTGGATTTAGTTCATGTTGCCAAAGAGAAAGAGAAGAAGAATTGTAAACGGTGCATTTGGGCACTTACTTTGGGAAAGGAACATAAATGATATTGAATTCTCGTATGCATTTGAGGAGGCTTGATGAAAAAAGGTCTTAGATTAAAACTCGTGCTTTTCATAATCCTTGTTTTAGTCGGGTTCTTTTTCCTGTATCCTTCAATAAGGGTATGGTCGGATACTACTGTAAGCAAGGAAGATCACCTAGTTCGTCTTAACAACTCCTTTCCATACTCGATATGGAAAGGACCCGACAGGATACCGTTATTAAACCTGGGGCTCGATCTTGTCGGTGGTATGCACCTTGTCCTGGAGGCGGATACGGCGGGCAGGGAGTTTACTGCATCGGAAGCGAAGGCTGCTACAAACAACGCGATAAATATCATACGCAACCGCGTAGATGAAATCGGCGTGGCCGAGCCCAACATCCAGCGTGTCGGTAATAACCGGATTCAGGTTCAGCTTCCAGGGGTAGCCGATCGTGAACGGGCCCTTGATTTGATAGGAAAAACCGGTCTTTTAGAATTCAGGTTAGTAGGGGATACTTTGCTTTCATACAAGGTTTTCAATGACCTCGATCGATATCATGCAGGGGACACCCTCCTTTTAGACAGCATGTATATAGACACGGCTCGTTATGGAATTCGTCCTTTCAGCAGTTATCTTATCGGGATTGAGAGCGATTACGCTATTGAGGCTGAGGATTACGAAGAGGTTGCAAAACTCATAGATGAAGCTAAACCGGTGATTCCCGATTACATCGAAATACTCTTTGGTCCGGAAGAGGAACTGGTGCGTCAGGGACGTAAAACCGGCACTATGATAAGGAAGGTGTATCTTATTGAAGAGAAGGCACACATCGTCGGGGCAAATATAAGGGATGCCGGCGCACAACCCTATCAAGGTCAGGAGACCGATTATCAAGGAACCTGGATAGTTGATATGGAGCTTAAACAGAACGGTCAGACTCAGTTTGCCCAGGTAACCGGTGACAATGTGGGGAGAAGGCTGGCTATCGTCTTCGATAACGTTGTGATGTCCGCCCCTGTTATCAAGGAGAGAATTCCTCCCGGCTCACACGCACAGATAACCACCAGGGACCGTGTCGGGGATGAGACCAAGGATTTGGCAATTCTCATAAGTCACGGTGCCTTGCCCATACCGCTTCGTATTGCGGAGGAGCGAACCGTCAGTCCTACGCTTGGCCGCGACTCGGTCCGATCGGGTGTAGTTGCAATCCTGGTTGGTCTTGCGGCGGTTGTTTTATTCATGCTCGTCTACTACACCGGAGCAGGCGCTGTGGCGATCGTTACCCTTATTTTCAACCTGTACATCTTGCTCGCAGGGCTTGCCGGGTTCAGAACCACCCTTACCCTTCCGGGACTTGCAGGTATCGCCTTGACAATCGGTATGGCGGTCGATGCCAACGTACTGATATATGAACGAATACGCGACGAGTTGAGCGCGGGAAAGTTCCCGAGATCGGCTGTGGAAACCGGGTACGGTAAGGCTTGGAAGGTCATTCTCGACGCCAATATTACCACCATAATGACCGTGATTATCCTTTTGACCGGCTTGGGTTCGGGTCCGGTGCGCGGTTTTGCGGTTACCCTCATCTTCGGATTGATTATTAATATGATTACCGCCATCTACTTCTCACGAGGCCTGTTCGACGCCTACCTTTACAGACGCCCGGACCGCAAGCTCTTCATCTAAGGAGGAATGATGCTGAAGATACTGAAAGAGACACATATTCGTTTCAGCCAGTACCGATACATAGGCTTTATCGTATCGGGTGCCCTTATCGTACTGACCTTGGTGCTGCTCCTTATCAAGGGCGGTCCTAATTACGGAATAGATTTCTTAGGCGGTTCGAAGATTGGTGTCAGCTTCTCAGAGGATATTTCTACCGATGAGATCAGGATGGTGCTTTCCGATCTGGGTGAAACCGAGGTTAAGATATTCAGAATCCAGGACGTTTCAACCGGTACGACCACCTACCAGATTCAGATTCCTCCAAAGACCGAATTAGTTGATGAAGAAGCGCAGAAGACCTTTAGTACCGTAATGCTCGAGGAGTTCCAGAGCCGTTATCCCGACCAGGCGATTGAGATAACCGGGGAGGAGACGGTATCAGCCGCATTCGGAAGAGAACTGCAGTGGAAGGCTATCCTGGCCCTATTAATCGGTTTCGCGTTGGTTCTTATCTATATCGGTATCAGAATCGATTTCAAGTTCGGTATCGGGACGGTATTAGCCGTAATCCATGACGTATGGATTACCCTAGGTATCGTTACCCTGCTCGGGGTCAGACTGGATATTACCGCTATAGCGGCGTTCCTGACTATCGTGGGTTACTCGGTTAACGACTCAATAGTCGTTTCCAAGCGTATACAGGAGTTAATCAAAACCCGACGTGGTGCAGGTCTTGCAGAAAACGTCGACGCGGGAATCAATGCGGCCCTTTCACGCACACTTGTTACATCTATTACGACCCTTTTTGTGGCAGTATCACTTGCTATCTTTGCAGGGGGCACGGCTATTTACCCCTTCGCAATGATTATGACCGTAGGTGTAATCATCGGAACCTACTCATCTGCGTTCATCGTTGCACCCGTGGTCGTCGAGATGGATAGAATATTCCCTTCCCGAAAGAAGAAGCGTTAATAAGTCCTGAAAGGGTGTAGAAATGAAAAGGCCTAACCTCGCTTTAAGGTTAGGCCTTTCTGTTTTCGGTACAGGATATATACCGAAAGGGGGAGGTACCCTAGCTAGTCTTGTTGCACTGCCTTTAGTCTGGTTCCTTGGAACTCATCCCCTGATACTTGCATCTGTCATAATCGTTATCTCCTTGTTGGGGGTGTGGGGTTCTTTCCATGCCCACAGATGCGGCTGGGAACACGACGATAAACGTATCACCCTAGACGAGTTTGCAGGCATGCTCCTTGCACTTCTCTGGCTGCCGATGCCGGAATCTATATGGGGCAGGCTAATCATCTTTGCGCTGGGATTTGGTATATTCAGGATGCTGGACATCCTGAAACCGCCGCCAATAAAATCAATCGAACGACTCCCGGGGGGCTGGGGTGTCATGCTTGACGATCTTGCCGCAGGCCTTATCGCCAACGGGATACTGCGGATTATAGCACTCATACCTATACCGTTGATATATGGTTACTGAGTATGACACATACTAACGCTGAACTTGTAATCATCGGAGACGAGATCCTTTCCGGCTCGGTCCAGGATGCCAACACCCCGTATCTTGCCTCATACCTTAAGTCTTTAGGTATCAACGTGTTACAAGTAACCTTTGCCCCTGACGAGCCCGTTCGCCTTAAGGAGATAATCACTAAAGCCCTTGAGAGATCGTCTTTCGTGATAACCTGTGGAGGACTGGGTCCCACATCCGACGATTATACCAGAGCAGTTGCGGCAATGATATTTAATCGAAGGCTCAGGCGGGACGAACGTTATCTGAAGGTCATGAAACGCAGATATCAAAGACTGGGGCGCAAGCTCTCGGAGATGGGTGAAACCCAGGCAGATATACCCGAAGGAGCCGATCTCCTTACTAATCCGGTTGGTGCGGCACCCGGTCTCATACTCACAAACGCAGGCAGGACGCTAGTTTGCCTGCCAGGTGTTCCCCGTGAGGTTCGCGTTATTGCCGCAGGACCGCTTGCAGACTGGTTCTGCCAAAACTACCCCCAAACCTCCACTGAACAAACAATCTTTCTGCGTACCGTAAATACCGTAGAAACTGAACTTGCAAGACTCATCGAACCGGTACTCGAACGCCACCAAAATGTTAAAGTTTCGTATCTTCCGCAGGTAGGGGCAGTTGACCTCTCCTTCTCGCCGGGAAGCGATGCCCTCCTCATCGAATTGCGACAAGTGCTTGGAGATACGATATTTACAGAAGACCACCGTTCATTAACTCAGGTGGTTGGGGAGATGCTGAGGGCGCGTGGTGAGACCCTTGCGATTGCCGAAAGTGTCGCAGGTGGGTTACTTACGAGCCGTGTGGTGGACGTCCCGGGCTGTTCTGACTACCTTTTGGGGGGTATAGTGGCGTACTCTAACGACGCAAAAAAAGAGTTTCTCGGTGTTTCTAGCGATATATTAGCCAAACACGGAGCCGTTTCCGAGCAGGTTGCGCGTGCCATGGCTGAGGGCGTATGTGCCCGATTTAAAGCAACTTACGGCTTGAGCAATACTGGTATTGCAGGGCCTGGGGGCGGAACTCGTAAAAAGCCCGTAGGTCTCGTATATATTGGACTTGCAAGCTCCGACGGCGCAAACACAGTCAAGCGTTACGTTTTCCCGAGCGACCGTGCGTATGTACGTGAAAGAACAGCAGTTACAGCACTGGATATGCTCCGCAGGCATCTGCTGAGCCTTTGAAATAAGTTACTCAAAAGCTACACAAAAGATACTCAGAAGTTACTCAAATGATTCACAAAAGCTATACAAATGATAGACGTTTCCCGGGATACCCGCGGAAGCGCATTAAGTTTAAATGAACTGTGTGTTTATTGAAAGAGAATGTTTGGAGCGCAGACTTTTAGTATTCAGGTAGAGGAATTCAATTCACAGTTCGATGAAACGGAGCGCAGGCTCTCAGCCTGCAGATGTAAACCACTATTTGGCACCCTGAGAGGGTGCGCTCCGTTCTTTTTTTTTGACGGTTTGGTGGACAGGCTCTTAACCAGTCCCCCTCTGTTATAGAGAGTGCCCGAATGGAGCGAAACCTGCTTGCGAGGTGGAAATATCAGACTAAAATTGAACAATCACTGGGGTCCCCGCGGAGATGCGCATCAGATCCGTGGGGTGAAAGAAAGGAGACATAATGATAAGAAATCAATGGTACGCAGTTCTCGACTCCAAGGAGATAAAGAAGGGGAAGCTCCTCGGGGTTACCCGGATGGGGGAGAAGCTAGTTTTCTGGCGCAATACGGACGGCGCTATCGGGTGCCTTGCGGACAAGTGCGCGCACCGCGGGGTCAAGCTCTCCTGCGGCAAGATTATCTCAGGTTCTGTCCAGTGTCCGTTCCACGGCTTTCGCTACGACACCTCGGGCAAAGGGATACTGATTCCGGCAAACGGACGCAACGCAGCGGTTCCTCGAAACTTCAAGGTGCCGTCCTATCCTGCCCTTGACGCTCACGGCTTGATATGGATATTCTGGGGCGAGGCAAAAAAACTCCCTGAGATCCCGTGGTTCGACAACCTCGGTTCGGACTTCTCCTACTCCACCGTTGCCGATCCGTGGGACGCCCACTACTCGCGTGTCATAGAGAACCAGCTTGACGTGGTCCACCTGCCGTTCGTACACTACAACACCATCGGCAGGGGTAATAAGACACTGGTGCACGGGCCTCTGGCAGAACTCGAAGGCTCGGCAATCCGGGTATGGATGCGGAACGCAGTTGACGACGGCAGGACAAGGCCTGCAAAACCATCGCAGATAGACAAGTCCTCCTCCCCTGTGTACCTCTACTTCATCTATCCGAACATCTGGCAGAACGTCATCTCAGACGACCTGAGGGTGATGATTGCATTTGCTCCGGTCGATGAGGCACACACTGTTGCATACTTGAGGTTCTACCAGAGATTCATCAAGGTGCCCGGGTTAAAACAATTCGTAAACTGGATAGGGGGCAGGGGCAACATCAGGATAGCCCACCAGGACAGACGCGTTGTCGAAACACAGCAGCCCAAGCCCTCCGGTCTCAAGATTGGTGAGAATCTAATCCAAGGGGATAATCCCATAGTACTCTACAGGAAGTACAGGGAGAAGCTTCAAAAGAAGAGATAAATGGAAGCAAGTATGGAGCGCAGGCCTGCAGATACAGTTCACTATTTTGCATCCTGGAGAGGATGCGCTCCGTGCGTGGTCTTTCATATGTGTATTGTTATTTAAAATCTTTGGAGCGCAGACACTCAGCCTACAGATACAGTCCTCTATTTTCACCCTGGAGTACCCGACGGGGGCACGATGAGGGTGCGCTCCACGTGTGTGTATTAAGAGAAAGGATTTACTTATGAAACGACCTTCCGCTAAACCCGCTAAAGGATCCTATCGACGGAGACTACCTCATATCCAAAGGGAAGGGAAGGCTGTCTTTATCACCTTCTCGACATATAAACGATGGACACTGCCCGAATCAGTAAGGCGTCTGGTTATTAGGCATTGCCTGCACGAGCATGAGAAGAAGTATTTCCTTCACGGAGTTGTTGTTATGCCCGATCACGTTCATATGATAATAACACCCCTTTCAGATGATGAGGGTGGAACCTACGGCCTTGCGGAGATTATGCAGAGGATAAAAGGAGCCTCGGCTCGGAGCATAAATAAGGCATTGGGTAGAGAGGGCAAGGTGTGGCAGAAAGAGTCCTTTGATCGAATTCTGCGGTCGCACGAGTATGCTGAAGCCAAGGTTGAATATCTATGTCAGAATCCCGTGAGGAAGGGACTTGTGAAAAAGACCGATGATTATAAATGGTTATGGAGGGCATGGGTCGAGGGAGAAAATAAGAAATAAGAATTAAGAATGGAGCGCAAGCTCTCTAGCCTGCAGTATAATCATGGGTCTTGTATAGTTTAGTATCGAACTACTAAGCATAATTTGGTTTCCTCATAAGTATTTCTACTAGTTTATTCACCTGCTGGTCAAAAGTCAAATCTCTGTAGTTGTATCTGAATTCCATCTCCTTCAAGTAATACT
>WJJO01000063.1 GCA_014729665.1 Caldifarciminota bacterium | reverse complement strand
CTGTGCCAGGATACAGAAAAGCATAAGTTTCTTTTTTTAGTGACTTAGTCTTCATGTTGGATCGGGAGTTTATAAGTAGTGCTGCCGCCGGATACAATATCGGTAAAAAACCCGTAAAAACGTCTCGTCTTGTGACATCCTGGTTCAGGATAGTCGTATCTACTTAAGTCCGAGTACGTTAAGTTTCTTATACAGAAGCGCCCGGCTAATCCCGAGGGCTTTTGAGACTTGGGATTTGTTCCCGTCGAACTGTTTCATGACCTTTTGTATATAGTTCCGTTCGCATCTATCCCTGAAGTCTTCGAGCTTTTCCAAGGTTTTTCCTTCCCCACCTTGAGGTAATGTTGCACTCGCGTTCGGAGCTGGCGCTGGATCGGTCTCGGGTTCCTTCTTCTTCCTAACCTCATCGGGAAGGTGTTGAGGTCTTATTATCCCTTCTTCAAGTGCATAAAGTGCGGCCAGTTCCATGGTATGGCGAAGCTCCCTGATATTGCCGGGCCAGTTGTAAGACATCAAGATATCCATCGCATCCTTGGAGATTTTTACTTGAGCCTTAAGTGAAAGTTCCCACTGATCCAGAAAGTACTTGGCTAGCAGGGGAATATCTGTTCGTCGTTCACGGAGTGACGGTACGTGGAATGTAAGGGCCTTTAGTCTGAAATAAAGATCCTGACGGAACTCCTTATCGGCTACCGCCTTTTCAAGATTCTTATTCGTAGCGGCGATTATTCTGACGTTGGTATGGGTTTCTTTGACAGCTCCCACCGGACGGAAGGTTCCGTACTCAATGACCCTTAAAAGGGCCGTCTGGTTAGGTCCGGATAACTCACCTATCTCATCCATGAATATGCTGCTTCTATCAGCTACCTCGAACAACCCCGCCTTCTTTTTCAACGCCCCTGTAAACGCCCCCTTCTCGTGACCGAAGAGTTCGGATACAAGAAGTTGCTCATGCAGGGTTGAACCGTCAACCACGACCAGAGTATGCGAGGCTCGTCTGCTGCGGTTATGTATCCCACGTGCAACAAGTTCCTTACCCGAACCACTCTCGCCAGTGATGAGTACAGGCAAGTCGGACATTGCAGCCTTCTCGATAAACTCAAACATCTTCTTTATGCCCGAACTTTCACCCACAATCTTTGCAGAGCCCTTCGTTCGCTGGAGTTCCTTCTCAAGGGCAAGGTTGCGCCTTTCCATCTGCCCGTGCTCTGCCGCGCGACGTATGGTATGCATCAGATCGTCCAACTTTACAGGTTTGGTCAGGAAATCGTAGGCTCCGACCTTCATGGCCTCTATTGCTGTGGATACCGAGGCGTGACCAGTAACCATCACCACCTGCTGGGTAGGGCGCTCTTCGTTAAGTTCCTTAAGCATCTGGATTCCGTTCATACCCGGCATACGTACATCCAGAAGAACCACATCAAAAAAGTAAGAATCCAACTTCTTCAATCCTTCCTCGGCACAGGATGCAGTGTCAATCTTAAATCCTTTTCTTGATAGCGTCTTCGCAGTCATCTCGGTGAAAACCTCTTCATCGTCTATCAGTAGAACCCTGATGTCTTCAGGTAACCTTTCATCTATCACTATTATCTCCTTTCTTTACCGGTAATTCGATTATGAATGAGGTATGACCCGGTTTGCTGTCTTCCAGTTTCAAACGCCCACCGCAATTATCAAGCAGCATTGCACTGACAGGAAGTCCTAAACCTGTTCCCTTTAAAGCAGTTTTGGTTGAATATAACAGATCGAATATCTTCTCTTTCTCCTCGTCAGGTATTGGGGGGCCATTATTAACGACTTTTATGCTGATTATATCCTCTTCGTATAGATTTGTTATAATTCTCAGCATCCCCTTTCCCTCTATTGCTTCCAGTGCGTTCTGAACTACATTAATAAGAGCCTGCTGTGTAGCTTCTCTATCTACCATCACATAAGGCATATCTTCTGCTAATTCCAGCTCCAGAGATACATCCTTAAATGATACGTGCTGGGAAAGAAACTGCAAGGATTCGTGCACGATATTATTTACTTCTTGAGGAGCTACTTTTTCAGGTTTGTCTTTGGCAAATTCCAGCAGCCCCGAGACAATATTGTGAGTTCTATCCAACTGCTGTTCCATGTTGTCGAGATGGTTTACGATATCTTCTTTGAAATCAGCAGGTACTTTATCATTACCATTGACCGTTTCCTTTAATGAACTAGATGTGGCAAGGAGAGATGCAAGGGGATTGTTGACCTGATGTCCCAATCCTGCCGCAAGTACACCGATAGATGCAAGCTTTGAAGCTTGCTGCAGTTGTGCTTCCATCTTTTTTCTTTCTGTTACTTCACGGGCAATGCCAACATACTGAGAAGAGATGAAGCTTGCGGATATCTCTAGAGTGTGTTTTTTCCCATTAATATCCGGTGCTTCGAATTCAAACAACGGAACGGTAAATTCTCCAGCATCTCCATTAAAATCATCTAGCAATTCTTTTTTCATTGATTCCTCAGTTATGAATGTATTAAGCAGATCTTTTAAATTCGTACCTATGTATTCATCGGGATTCCACCCGAGAATTTTGCCGAAAGCGGGATTCAGGTACAGGATACTTCCATCCCTGGCTACATTGAAGATGATATCCTGCGCGTTTTCGGCAAGACTGCGAAACTGCAACTCCGATTCCTTCAGGGCTTGTGATATCTTCTTCATCTGTGTTATGTCACGGGCAACGTTGATCATAGCCAACATCTTTCCTTTGGGATCGAACAGAGGGGAGACCGAGATTGAAAAAGTCTTTTTGGTTTCGGGATCCAGGACCTCGAAGAACTCGGCTTTGCCGAAGCCCTGTACAAAGTAGTCTCTCGGTTTGCCGTTCTGGTGAAAGACGTCCAGGTAGCATTCGCCTTTCAATTCCACGTGACCGATCCCGGCGTAATCCGTAACCGCCTTATTGACCTTCTCGATTTCTCCTGCCGGATTGACAACCATAACCAGGTCGGATATTGAATCGAAAGTCCTTTCCCACTCCTGCTTGGCCAGCCTTAACTGCTCTCTCTGCCTGATTTTTTCTGTAATATCGATGCAGTTGCCCAGATAGGCCACACCATCCCCGTATGGTATGGAACACACCCTGACCTCAAGGGTGAGGTTTTGTTTATTCCTGGTTGTTATCTCAACCGTGAACTCAGAAGCCGTCTTTGGGTCAGTACCGCTGTTCGTAGAGTTCCTTTCCAGGGAGTTCCTATCCCTGGGCAATCCCAATTTGTATGGTTCCGCTG
>WJJO01000062.1 GCA_014729665.1 Caldifarciminota bacterium | reverse complement strand
GCTTATTAAGGCGATAGCGAAACTTGCTGAAAAACTTGACCGTGCATACAATAATAAGTATCATCCAAAGGAGGCAGCATGAACTTGGCAACACTTTCTTCGGAACGATTTATTTATGAGGAAAGACGGTTTTTTCAGTCTAAAATATACTATTAAACTCTGTTATGAGCTTTAACAATATAACATTTTCAACAATGCTAACAAAAAACAGCACCCCCACCTAAAGATGGGGGCGCCTATGAAATAAAGTCCATTAACCCTAGTAAGCCAGTCGTATTGTTCTACAATCCGTAGAAAGGAGGTGATCCAGCCGCACGTTCCCGTACGGCTACCTTGTTACGACTTCGCCCTAGTTACCGAGTTCACCCTCAATACAGGCCCTCACGAGGTTAGGCTCCATATCTTCGGGCGCTCACGGCTTCCATGGCGTGACGGGCGGTGTGTACAAGCCCTGAGAACGCATTCACCACAGCGTAGCTGATCTGCGATTACTAGCGATTCCACCTTCATGCAGGCGGGTTGCAGCCTGCAATCCGAACCATGGCCGCTTTTAAGGGATTAGCATGACCTCGCGGTCTAGCTGCCCGCTGTCGCGGCCACTGTATGACGCGTGTAGCCCTGGGCATAAAGGCCACGATGACTTGACGTCATCCCCACCTTCCTCCTGGTTAACCCAGGCAGTCCCAATAGAGTGCCCAACATGACTTGATGGCAACTATCGGCGGGGGTTGCGCTCGTTGCGGGACTTAACCCAACACCTCACGGCACGAGCTGACGACAGCCGTGCAGCACCTGTGATCGCTCCGGGGAAAACCCCGGTCCTTCACCTTTCGGATCCGTACCACGAACATGTCAAGCCCAGGTAAGGTTCTTCGCGTAGCAACGAATTAAACCGCATCATCCACCGCTTGTGCAGGGCCCCGTCAATTCCTTTGAGTTTTAGCCTTGCGGCAGTAGTCCCCAGGCGGTACACTTAATGCGTTTGCGGCGGCACTGACAAAAGCCAATACCTAGTGTACATCGTTTACGGCTAAGACTACCCGGGTATCTAATCCGGTTTGCTACCTTAGCTTTCGTGCCTCAGCGTCAGGATCATCCCAGAAAGCTGCCTTCGCCATTGGCCTTCCTCCTGATATCCACGCATTTTACCGCTACACCAGGAGTTCCGCTTTCCTCTTCTGTCCTCTAGACCGGGAGTATCGACCGCAGTTTCCGGGTTAAGCCCGGAGATTTCACAACCGACTTACCGATCCGCCTACGCACCCTTTACGCCCAGTGATTCCGGGCAACGCTTGCACCATACGTATTACCGCGGCTGCTGGCACGTATTTAGCCGGTGCTTTCTTTGGGAATACCGTCAAAGAGCATGGATATTAGCCATACTCCCCATCGTTTCCCCAGACAGCGGTTTACATCCCGAAGGACTTCATCCCGCACGCGGCGTCGCTGCATCAGGCTTGCGCCCATTGTGCAATTTTCTAGACTGCTGCCTCCCGTAGGAGTCGGGCCCGTGTCGCAGTGCCCGTGTGGCCGATCACCCTCTGAGGCCGGCTACCCGTCGGTGCCTTGGTGAGCCATTACCTCACCAACAAGCTGATAGGCCAGGAGCTCATCCCGGAGCGATAGCTTACAAGTAGAGGCCACCTTTCCTCCACAAAGTGGAGCGTATGGGGAATTAGCCCCGATTTCTCGGGGTTGTTCCCCTCTCCGGGGTAGATAACCCCAGTATTACTCACCCGTTCGCCACTAACCGCATCCACGTATTGCTACACGGAATTGGTCCGTTCGACTTGCATGTCTAAGACACGCCGCCAGCGTTAGCCCTGAGCCAGGATAAAACCCTCCAAGCAAAAAATCTTGAAAGGTGATACGACTTAACTCAAAAGGGTCTAAGACTTCATTCCAAATTTTCAAAAGAACAAGGTTGATTTGTCTAAGGTCAAATAATCCCTAATCTAAGAGCGGAAGTATAGTCAACTTCCATCCCTTGTCAACCCTTTCATAGTTTGTTAAAAGAACCTATAACCCTCTTATGATTATCGAGGTATGTAGATTATAGGGAGTTTGAATCGGTTGTCAAGTGAACCACCCCACAAAAACAGTTCCTGTTTTTGCGGGGACCCCGAGAAAACACATCACGCGATACAGGTTGGACTCTAATTATCCCCCCTTAGTAAGGGGGGGTAAGGGGGGATCAAAACCCCATGACAGAAATGTGGGACAGACACTCGTGTTTGTCCTACACCTCCCTCTCGACGGGGGAGGAAGCCTCTCCGAAGGAGAGGCAGGTGGGGTGAAATTATTCTTCAGATTGGATGACTATCGTCTGGACAGTATCAACACTCGATTGATAGATCGTATCTACTCGTGAAGGTTCGGACGGTGGTTTAAGTAAATCAGGTTTGGCGCTTGCCAGAAAAATCGTTGCAACAAACCAGCCGACAAAAAGGACACCTGCAGCAATCAACCCCCAGGTCAACCGACGGCGTGACTTCTCTTCTTCCCTCTTACCGAAGATAGTGGCCAACACCAGGATGATGCCCACCGTGACGATTGCCAGCCCGGCAAGCGCAATGGGTATGCTTGCCCCGCCCAGCCGAATAGACGCCGGAACCATGGTTACAACGAACGCAATTATTGCCGCAAATATACCGATGACTTGTACAAAGTTGCGGGTCATGCGCAGTTCGTTTTCTTTGGCTTCTTTAACTCCTTGCGTTAGTTCCTTTGTTAAAACTTCGGTATCTTTCTTTAGGGTCTCGACGTCTTTTTTTGTTTGTTTAACAAATTCCTTAAAACCAGATTCTTCTTGAACTTTTAACGCCTCTGTTCTAGCGCGAAAGCTCCTCCCATAACTCCCTAAAACTGGATCCGTATCAGCTAATCTCTCCAGTATCTCAGCTGCAGGTTTCAGAATAGATCTTATACTATAGTAAGTGCTTTCCACCTCCATCTGCATACGACGTAAATTCCATTCAGTACTACTCAATGTTTCATTTAATGCAACAACTTTTTCTTCAGTCATAAACCTAAACATATTGATGCAAATTCTGTCAATTGATCTCCTCTTAATTTCAGCAATTAACTTTCTATACTCACCCCAAGATCTCCAAAATGCAATGACAGCAGTGTTGGTTTCTAACGAAAACAATGCCATCGAGAATAAAGTGATTGAAACTTCTTCCTCTTTGGGAAATTTCTTCACAGAAATTAAATACTTCAACCAGTCTTTAAACATAGCAATTAACTCGGGTTCACTCGCGCCTTCCTTTGCACTCTGCCAAATTCTTTCTAGCTTTCTTGTAAATTCGGTTTTCTTTGAGTCATCAATTAAATCTATCTCTTGACCATTTATTTCAAACATAATTCCTCCTCAATTTCGTTCGTTAGGTTCTTTTTGTTCCGAAACAGGAATAGGCCCCATACAGAGATGCTTAAGCCTAATTAATTCTTCAAGCTTAGGTTTGATTGATTCAATTATTGTAGAGTAAAACTGGAAAGCACCCGATAATCGAGCACATGGATCATCTTTGTGAAACTCTTCTGTATGTAGCCTTCTCTCATGTGCTAATGGAACAATAGTTTCTGAAAACTGTTCAACTTCTGATACAATATTTTGAATCTGATCTTCTATGCTTGGTTCAGATGAAGCTGTTTCAATTGCTTCTGTTATTGCTTCTTTGGTAATTTCTGTCTTCCGACCGTTTATCCTTAGAGTAATCTTATCAGTTAGTTCAGCTAACTTATCTAGAATCCAATTAGCCCCATGTACAACCATACCACTTGCTAAACTCTGTGCTATGAAACCTAAGAAGAAATAGCATAAACTCGGAACGTCGATAGCCTTTCTAATTAAAGTCCCTTCGTAACGGAGATTGGTATCTTCGTTTATCATATATACAGCACCTCGAGGTGGATTTTTTTCACCCATCAGATTTCCTACAATCAAATCTGAGTCTTTTGTCTCAATCTCTATTACTATTTCATTCATAATTCCTCCTCGATTTCGTTCATTGTATAAAAGAAGCCTAAAAATGTCAAGTAGGGGCGGTTCATGACGCGAAGCGGCGTAGCCACGCGAAGCGACGAAGTCAACCGCCCCTACAACCTTACCCCTTTGTTTTTTAACTCTCTGTGTCTCGGTGCCTCTGTGGTTACTTTTAAGCTTCCTTTGGTAACCGCTTCACGTCAGACAACCTCCCTGATGATGTAGGTGACCGTGAAACGATCGGGAGAGGTAGTTTCCCCCCTTATTAAGGGGGGATGAAGGGGGGATTAAATGTCGACTTCGTCGACTGATATTTTAATCTCGCTACACTTTACTTCGCTTAATGGATTCCCCCGACCGCTGCTACGCAACGACCACCCCCCTTTTCGAAGGGGGGCAATTCTGGCCGTAAGCTGTCAGCCGAAAGCGGTCAGCAGAGAACCCTCAGCCTTCTTCTTTGGCCTTTTTGGCCTGCTCTATGACCTTCTGGGTTATCTCTGCGGGCACCGGGTCGTAGTGATCGAACTTTCCGGTAAAGAATCCGCGTCCCTGGGTTACCGATCTGATTGTAGTGGCGTATTTATACATCTCGGCTTCAGGAACCGTTGCCTTAACGACCTGGTTGCGGCCCACCGCCTCCATCCCTTGAATCTTGCCGCGACGCGAGTTCAAGTCACCCATAACGTCGCCCATGTACTCTTCCGGAACGGTTACCTCTATGTAAAGTATAGGCTCCAGGAGTATGGGCTTGGCCTTTTCGCAGGCGACCTTCATGGCGATCTGGGCGGCAAGTTTGAAGGCGATTTCAGAGGAATCCACGGTGTGATAACTCCCGTCGTAAAGAACGATCTTCATGTCCACCATCTTATATCCGGCAAGATAACCGTGGGAGGTAAACTCTCGAACACCCTTCTCCACCGCCGGATGGAAGTTTTTGGGTACGGCGCCGCCGAAGATCTCCTGCTCGAAAACCACGCCCTCGCCGCGCTCGAGCGGTTCCAGGCGCAGGTATACGTCCCCGAACTGACCACGCCCGCCTGTCTGCTTCTTGTGACGACCCTGAGCCGTTGCCTGCTGGGTTATCGTCTCACGGTAGGCGATGCGGGGTTTCTTGGTATCCACCGACACGCCGTAGCGGTTCTTGAGTTTTGATAACACCACATCGAGGTGGAGTTCACCCATCCCGGATATAAGCTGCTGCTTTAGTTCGGGATCGAACCTGTACACGAATGTCGGGTCTTCGTCGTGCATACGGGCAAGGGCATTGGATACCTTTTCCTCATCACCCTTGGACTTCGGCTCTATAGCCACCGAGATTGGCGGTGTAGGAAACTCTATTCCACCCAGTGATATTGAGGGGCCGGAGGTAAGTGTATTACCTGTATGTGTATTCTTCAGCTTCACCAGGCCGCCTATCATTCCCGGACCGAGCTTGGATAAATCCTTGCGATCTTTACCCTGGATACCGAGTATCTGTCCGATGCGTTCGGAGGACTCGGCGTCGATGTTCTTGAGGTTCGCCCCGGATGATATCTCCCCTGAGAAGACACGGGTGTAGAGGAGATCGCCCAGGTGCGGGTCTGAAACCGTTTTGAAAACGTAAGCCACGGTATCGGAAAAATCTTTAGGGTCGAACTCGGCATCTTCTTCATCCTTCTTGATCTTAAGCGGCTGGATCTCTTCGGGGGAAGGGAAGTATTCGGATACGAAGTTAACGAAGGGCTTAATTCCGCTCATGAAAAGGGCGTCGCCTGCAAACAGGGGAAATACCGAACCTTCGGCGATACCCTTCTTGAGCACGGGCTTGAGTTGTTCCAGTGTGGGTACGTTGCCGTCCAGGTAGTTCATTAAAAGTTCTTCGTCAAGTTCCGCCACCGCCTCTATGAACTTCTCCTTATAGGTGTCGAAATCGGCCTTGACCTCTTCGGGAACCGGGGCTTCCTCGGTTTTACCGTCCTTGGTTATATAAGCCTTCTCGGTCAACAGGCAAACCACACCTTTGTGATTCGGGCCGGTTCCTATGGGTATGGATACCGGAGCTACCGAGGTGCCGTATGCCTCAACCATCTGATTGAACATGGCGGTAAAATCGGTTTCCGGTTTGGCCAGTTTATTGATAAACAGGGCCTTGCCCTTATTTTCTTCCGCCAGACGATTCCAGCTCATCTCCGTTCCCACACCTATACCCTCGCCTGCATCTATTACAACCACACCAGTATCAACGGCCTTGACACCGGCAATCATTTCACCTATGAAATCAGCATACCCGGGGGTATCTACGATATTGAACTCTACCCCCTCGTATTCACACGATGCCAGGGCGAGGTTCAGGCTGACCTTACGCTCGATCTCGGCCTCGTCATAGTCGAATATTGAGGTTCCTTCATCTACTTTCCCCTGCCTGGAGTTGGCTCCGGCAAAGAAAAGTACTGTATCAGCCAGGGTGGTTTTACCCGATCCGCCGTGGCCGAAGAATCCAAATGTACGAATCTTACCAGGTTCTTTCACTGTTATTCCTCCTTTATGAGAAGTCGGTTATTTCGGCTAACTTTGCGGCGTCCATACGTTTGACCACGGCTTTTACAAGCTTAAGAAGGGCAACGTAATCATCCTCGTAGATCGCAGATACGTGCGAGTGGATGTATCTTGAGGGCAGTCCTAAAGCTAGCGAGGGTACACCCGCATTCGTGGTGTGTATCGCCCCTGTGTCGTAACCGCCGCGAAGTGAGGTTAAATGGTAGGATATTTTTTCAGCCTCGGCAACGTCTATTACAAAATCACGAAGCTTGATGTTGGGTATCATGGTTGAATCCGAAACCAGGATAGCGGCTCCACTACCGAATTTCTCCACAGCATCCGCATCCCCGCCGGGGGTATCGTGGGCTAAAGATACGTCGAGTGCGATCGCAATATCCGGCTGGATAAGCCCTGCGAGGGTTTTTGCCCCCCGCAGTCCGACCTCCTCCTGCACCGAGGCGGCAAGGTAAAGCCTGTTGGGGTGATCGGCCAGCCCCTTCTTGAGGTCTGCGGCCACCTCGGCAACGATGGCACAACCGATGCGATTATCCCAGGCCTTTGCCGCCAGGACACCGTTTTCCAGGGATCTGAAATCCCCTATGGGTACGATCGGATCACCAGGGCGTGCGTCTATATTCTTTGCACCCTTTTCACCGGCCACGCCTACATCGATGAACAGCTTGTCCATCTCGGGAGGCTTCTTTCGTTCCTCTTCCTTCATCATATGGGGCGGCTTGGAGCCGATGATACCCTCGAAGTCTCCCTTGCGGGTGCGTACCTTGACGCGCTGGCTCAAAAGTACCTGAGGCCACCAACCGCCTACCGGTAAAAACTTTATGTAGCCCTGTTTGGTAACCTGTTTGACCATGAAGCCAACCTCGTCCATATGACCGGTAATGAGGACCTTGGGTCCTTCAGGATTACTCCCCTGGTGATAGCCGACCACCGAGCCCAGTTTGTCGGTCGATACCTCCGTGTTAGGCTTAAGGTAGCCAATCATCAGCTTTCGAATGTCATCTTCATAACCGGATGGACCGAAGCCCTCAGTCAAGTCCTTAAACATGGCGTGTCTGTTCAAGATTCCTCCTATATGTCCAGATTCTCCACGAACTGGGCGTTTTCTTCAATAAACTCTTTTCTCGGTTCCACCTCCGATCCCATCAGGATCGAAAACAGCTTGTGAGCCTCAGCCGCATCGGCAACGGTAACCCTTTTTAATATCCTGTTTTCAGGATTCATGCTGGTTTCCCACAACTGTTCAGGATTCATCTCTCCAAGGCCTTTGAATCTCTGTATATCGAGCTTGGCGCCCTTGGCCTTCTTGCGAAATTCGTCCAATTCTTCGTCGGAATAGAGGTAAGATATCTTCTTACCCCTCTGCACCCGGTAAAGGGGAGGCTGGGCGATGTAGATCATGCCTTGTTCTATCAAATCCTTCATATAGCGGTAGAAAAGGGTCAATAGCAGTGTACGGATGTGGGATCCGTCTACGTCAGCGTCCGCCATTATGATTATCTTGGAATAGCGTATCTTGGCCGCATCGAAGCTGTCGGCTCCGAACCCGGTCCCCACCGAGGAGATGATTGACTTTATCTCCTTATTTGCAAGTATCTTATTGAGCCCGGCTTTCTCCACGTTGAGCACCTTACCTCGCAGGGCCAACACCGCCTGGAAACGCCTGTCCCTGCCTTGTTTGGCCGAACCGCCTGCCGAGTTTCCCTCTACGATAAACAGCTCGCACTCATCGGGGTCATCGGAGGAGCAGTCGGCAAGCTTACCGGGCAGGGCATCGGAAGACAACAGACTCTTCCTGCGTTCCAGATCGCGCGCCTTGCGTGCGGCCTCGCGGGAACGCGCGGCCGCTGAGGCCTTTTGCAAAATAAGGTTCAGTATCTTGGGACGTTCGTCGAAGTGTCTGGAAAGTCCCTCCGACACTATGGACTCGACTATTCCCCTGACCTCGCTGTTCCCGAGTTTGGTCTTGGTCTGTCCCTCGAATTGGGGGGAGGGCATCTGTACCGAAAGGATGGCGGTTAGACCCTCCCTTACGTCGTCCCCGGTAAGGTCAATTTTTTTGTTTTTGTTCACCTTCGAACGCCGCAGGAAGTCGTTTAAGGTCTTTGTCAGAGCGGCCTTGAAACCGACAACGTGGGTTCCCCCTTCATGTGTATTTATCATATTAACGAAGGGTATAATCGATTCGGAAAATGTATCGGTGTACTCCAGCGCGGCCTCAACCTCTATGCCGTTACGGGCATCCTTGATATACAGGGGTTTGTGCAGATGGGTGCGGCCCTTGTCAAGGTAGGCCAGGAAGTCTATTATTCCCTTCTTGAAGTGAAAAACCTGCTCCTGCCCCTTTACCTTGTCTGTAAACTTTATCGAAAGGTTCGGGTTAAGATAGGCTAGTTCCCTGAGCCTGATGGTTATGATATCGGGATTCAACTTAGTTCGTTTGAATATCTCCGGGTCCGGTTTGAAGGTTGTTTTTGTCCCGTGTTTTTTGGTTTTACCCGCTTTTTTAACAGGTCCATCGGGGACTCCCTTTTTATAGGTTTGTCTCCAGATTGTTCCGTCACGGTAAACCTCGACCTCCATCTCGGCGGAAAGGGCGTTGACTACCGAGGAACCGACCCCGTGAAGACCGCCCGAAATGGTGTAAACCTTGCCTGAGAACTTTGCACCGGCGTGGAGTACTGTCATGACCACCTCCAGCGCTGATACATCCAACTCCGGATGGGTATCGACCGGTATTCCCCGGCCGTTATCCTCTACCGAGATTTTATCCGGTTCTTCCAGGGTTATCACTATCGTGTCGCACTTGCCGGCTATGGCTTCATCAACTGAATTGTCTACAATCTCGGCCACCAGGTGATGCAGACCGCGTACGCTTACGTCGCCTATGTACATGGCCGGTCTGCGCCGGACCGCCTCCAGACCTTTCAGGACTTGTATTTGTGCCGCATCGTAACGTTCTGTCATTGCATCCTCTTTGCTCTTCCTACTTTAAATTTGATATCCTTCACCACCTTCCTCCCCAGTTCTTTGGTAATTTTATCTATAAGTCTGTTCTTTAAGGCTTTCATCTCGGTGAGCCAAACGTGGTTAGGAACCACCACCCACAGTATACCCGATTTTATGCCTATTGCAATACACCTTTTAGCTATGCTTTCACCTGCGGCCTGGGGCCATATCCTGACGGCTTCATACTCGGCAATGCCCTCGCCTGCACGCCTGCGAAGCAGGTCCTCGACCGCCTCGCCCAGCCGCTTAAACTTGCCTGATCTTCCCTTTCTTGACATGAAACCTTTTGCCTTCCACCGCAGGTGGTTTTGCCGCGGTATAGAAGAGCTGTCCCTTGGTTTTGACCAGATCGAATAGCAGCTTTGTATGCACGTCGTCCAGTTCGGCTGCAACGTCGTCCATCAAATAGACCGGTCTGCGCCCGGCGGTAAGGGCGGTTTCGGCCTCTGCCAGGGTCAGCGCCAGGGCGGCCATGCGCTGCTGGCCGTAGGAACCGAATGCACGCAGGGGCCTTCGGTTCAACAGTATCCTGAAATCGTCACGGTGAGGTCCACGTCTTGTATGGCCGAATTTCTCCTCCAACCTGCGGCCTTTTCTTAATACCTCCGCGTAATCCTCGCCTGCCTGTACACTTGGGATATACTCCAGTTTGAGTTCGTCTGTTTCCAAAAACCGGGCGCTCATCAGGTGAAAGTGTGATGTGAACTTCTTCCAGTAGTCCCTGCGTCTGTCTGCAATATCCGCGGCAAGTTCCGCCATCGGCTTCTCCCAGACCTCGTACTCGGCGGGGCCGCCTCCCCGCTTGAGCAGGGCGTTGCGCTGGGCTAACACGTGGCGGAAATCGGCCATAAGGAACCGGTAGGTCCTGGAAACCTTGCCTACAGCATCGTCCAGGAAGGCCCTTCTCTGTGCCGGCGGCCCGGAAATCAACCTTCTATCATCTAAAAGGAACACCGAGACCGGAAGCCATCCTGAAAAGAGGGCCCGTTTGCCTATCTCCTTCCTGTCCAGGAAGTAATGTTTACTTTCTGCCGGTGAGAAATAAACACGGGCGTTGTAGGCCCTGTCCCTTTCGGTTTTAGCTACTCCAGCGATGCGGAAGTGAGGTGCATCGAAGCCGAGAATCTGCGAATCCTGGATAGAGCGGAAACTACGGCCCGAGGCAAGGACAGCTATCGCCTCCAGGATGTTGGTTTTGCCCCCGCCGTTGGGCCCGAACAGAAGATTAGCCCGTGAATCGAACCTCGCCGACTGCTCGGCTAGGTTGCGGAAACCGGACACTGACAATTCACTCAGCCACACTTTAGCCCCTCACCTCTAATCCTTCTCCCAGAGGGAGACTGTCGGAAGAGTAACCACAGAGGCGTCGAGACACAGAGTGTAAAAAACCAGAGAGGTAAGTTGAGTAAATAAAGAACTTGCCAGAACCTGTTTCATAGGGGATCTGTTTACACTTTGCGGCGAAGCCACGCGAAGCGGCGAAGCCAATCTGTGGTTTTTGGGTTTATCCGACAGCTTCCCAGGGGGGAGGACTTTATGTGGCGACTTTCCGGAAAATCCTTTTTTAGCTTTCAACTTCATTGATGAGGAGGCTAATCCTTTATATCCGTTCTAGCATCAGATGCCGATAAAGGCATTTCATACTAGGGAATTAAACCTTTTAAGTCCATTATAGTGGACTGGTCGGAAACGATGACCTTGACGTCGTCGGAGAGCTTGTCCACGTACAGGTACTTTATGTAGTTAGGGTTGGCCCGAAGCTTTGCCGATACGATCTCGATGGCCTTAGCCTTACCCTGCGCCTCGATAATCTTACGTTCGGCCTCCTTTTCCTCCTCCAGGAGCACGTACTCCATCTTCTGGGCGCTCTGCTGGGCTATCTGTTTTTCTTCAATTGACCTTGCAAATTCGGTAGTAAACTGCACGTTCCGGATAGCTACACCGTCGATTATTATCCCGTCAGGTCCGAGCTGTTTCTTAAGATTCTCGAATATCTGGGTTTGTATCTCCTCACGCTTCTTGGAGTAGATGTCCATGATACTGTAACTGGAGAGCTTGAGCCTTACCGTCGAGCGGATGGCCGGTCTTACAACCTTTTCCTCGAATAAAGGGCCAATCCTGCGGTGAAGGTCTGCAACCTTGGCAGGATCGAGCCTGTACCAGCAGGTCAAATCCAGTCCGACCTGAAGACCCTCACTGGTGGGCGCCCAAAGTGCGTCGTCTGCGTCCTTCTGGCCTTCGTATGCACGGCTTGACATGGTGTAGTCCACCCGGCGCAGGTCGTAGTGATGTATCTGGGTAATCAGCGGTGGGATGAAGTTAACTCCTTCACCTGCAACCGTATATTTACGGTTTAATACCCAGAAGACCACAATCCCCCTACCCGGCGGTACGACGTGGATGAAGCTGGTAAAAAGCAGTGCAAGGAAGGATACCCCTGCCAGGATTAGCATTACAGGTTTGCGTTTGGTCTTTGCCTTGGGGACCTCGGGCGCTTGCCTGCGGCGCTGGAAAAACCTCTGCAGGCCAAGGCCTAAAAACAGGAAAACGACTGTTCCTACTATGAACAGAAATATGAAAATACCACGCATTATTCCTCCTACATGGTTTGGATGTTGTTAATGGATGATAGCGAGATGGGGGAGGGTGTCAAGGTGGGGTCGTCCAACAGTTCACTCCGTAATACCGTGGAAACCCCGAATCCCCCCCCGACTCTTCTTCGTCGAGTCACCCTCTCCCACTGAAGGTCGTCAGAAAAGCAACCACAG
>WJJO01000061.1 GCA_014729665.1 Caldifarciminota bacterium | reverse complement strand
TTTCGAAGAGGCGTTTAATGGGACTTACATCTGGAAGGTTGCCTGTCTATCCTCGAGTCAGGCTTTTTGGAGTGAAGATCAGTCCTTTTCAATAGTAAAGCCATTACCGGATTTAGATTTGGATACGACTTATTTCCCTATGGGTCTAGGATATGAATGGATATTTGAAAGATACAATGAATATTACAATCTTGGTGGGGAAGATACTTGGATCGATACTGTAACTGCACGTGTAATTGATTCTACGGCTACTGAGTTTGGGTGGGGATTTGAATTTGAAGGCGGGGGGACACAATGGATTTACAGCAATTTAACTGCAAACTTTGGTGGTTATGTGGTTCAGATCGATCCTGAGCCTTTTGAGGTAACTGTTTCTGATGGGGATATTCTCAACACCTTAAGGATAAGTTACGAGGGTAACATTCTAAGTATGTACCGAAAGAGAACGGAATATTTTGATTTCATCAGCCATACCTATTCGTCAACTTTAGTTTTAAGAGATAAGGGGGTTGGAAAAGTGAGAGATAAGTACGATGACTGGGATGTAACAGTTACGGGAATGTACGGATTCGGTTACGACAAACGTCTTCTATACTTCATCAAGGATACCGATACCGTCTGGAGATGCGAGGAGTGTCCTTAAGTATATCGCTTGACTTTACAATACTTCTCATCTAATATCTTACCTAGGAGGAGTAAATGAAACTAATTAAGTTGTTACCTATCATCACCATATTCCTTATAGCATGTGGTGAAGCCGGTGATCTTGTAAATACCTACTTCCCTGCGGACACAGGCTACAAGTGGGTATACGAAACCAGGCAGTACCTTGATGAAGGTGGATTTTTCGATCTAGCGGCTACCGATACTTACGCTATCCAGGTGGACTCCATGAGAGACGCGATGGGTGGTAAGGTCATCTACTTTAACGGTTATTTCGGAGACGTATCCGCTGAGATGCGTGTTATTGAAGAGGACGTCAAGGTGTACCACGGAGAGAAGGAGGACTGGATACCCCTTACCCCATCAAAGGACTACCTTAAATCCGTAGAGAAGGGCAAGAACATATACAAGATATACGTTGATACCGACACCCTGGTAATCTCAACCGTACGTGACGTAATACTCGCATCTGACGAAACCGTGACGAAACGGTTGAAAGGTATAGGGGTAGTCGAGCAGAGCTGGGGAGGAGAAGCATTAATGATCGACACGAGGATGGAGTCACGGCTGCTTTACTTCATCAAAGACGAAGATACAGTCTACAGATGCCCGGAATGTCCATGAGAAATCACTGGTTACTCACGATTACCTTTGCCCTGACGACTGCTCTCGGGTGCAGTAAGCTGAGTGGCAACTATACAGACAAGACCTACTTTCCCATCGGTGAGGGCTACGAATGGGTTAACCTGCGGCAGAACTACAGAACGGTCGAGGATAAAGATTCCGTATCATTCGATACAGTAAGTATCAGAGTAACCTCTAAGACAACTACGAACGAATGGACAACCTATAAACTTGAAGGGGGCGCATTCGAGGACGTGGGCGAGGAAGTCTTAGTCAGCAAAGACGGGATATTAGTGTTCGGTGGGGTAGATACCATACCGCTCATCCCGCCCGAGGACTTCAAGCCCAAGGAGTCCGTCATCGGTTACGGCCTGGGATACCGGGACAGTGTACTTACGATAAGCCTTTACTCCGGAGGAGGATACGTACTTATGGTATACTCTACCGAACGTGTAAAAGGGGTAGGCGTAATCAGCCAGGAAGCCGAACTTCGAAGCCCGCCGCACTACGAGGGACATATCGACAGACTGATGTACTTTATAAAGGACGGGGACACCGTTTGGCGATATGAAGAAACTCCCTGATTCTGTGAATTCAACATCAGGATAAAAGAGATTACATAAATGTATAATCAATTCGATCTAACATCCATCCCTTTAAACGTAAGTCTTTTAATATTGATGTTTACGATTCAAGTTGTTTGGCATGAGTATTGCTTGTTAGAATATTGATAAGAGATGTTAGTTTTAACCTTAAAGGAGGGTATTGTGAAGAAAGCGCTCGTGGTAACAGCATTAACAGGCTTGCTGATAACGGGGTGTGAGGAGGAACTACCTCAACCTGTTACATTAATATCACCTGAAGATGGTACCGTTTTCTCATCATCTCCGCTGACTTTTATCTGGACCGAGGGTGAGTTAACTCAAACGTATGTTATTCGTATCGTCAAAGATGCCTTCTTTACTGGTGAAGTTATTGTTGAAGACACTTTAGACGATACAACCTATACTTTGTCACAGGAAGATTTCGAGATAGCACTCAATGCCGATTACGTTTGGTCGGTGGCTTTACTTGGGGCTCAAGGAGGCTTGACCTGGAGGGAATTCCGAAGTTTCACTCTCGACAAGCTTATGCCTATCCTTGACTTGGACACTACTTATTTCCCATATGGACTGAATAATCAATGGGTATACGAAAGACACGTTTGGGGTTACGAGTTTACCACTTATCCTGATGATCCAGGGAGGGATTGGGATTACTATGATACCGTATCCATTTCAGTGAATGATTCCCTTTTTGGAATCAATGGTTGGACATTTTATCTTAACTCGTGTTTTCAGGATGGAAACCCAAGACATTATGACGGTGATACGGTTAACATCGTCGGAAATTGGTTAACTGTTTTCGGTGACTACAAGATTTTTCTTTATCCTGAAGAAACTGACACGCTGGGGTATGAAGATGGGATAGAGGTCATCTATAAACAAGATACCCTGCGTCTGACAAAAAAAACATCTGATTTTGAAGAACCAATTAGTTTCTGGAATTGGAGGTGGACAACGTCCAGAATAAAAGGAATAGGTGTTATTCGACAACTTTACGAAGATTCGTATTCGGGCCACGGATGCGGGGATGAGCAAAATATAGAAGATAGCCTTCTTTACTTCATCAAAGGTCAAGATACCGTTTGGAGAAAGGGGAGCCATGAGAAGGATTAGCCGATTAGTCTTCGCGTTTGTATTGATAATGTGTTCTTCAGCTTGCGAAGATGAGTTATCTGATGGTGATAAAGGTTACATTTCAATTTCGTCAACTCCTCCAGGCGCATATGTATACTTTGATGATAGTCTAACCAATATGCGAACTAATTGTATATTGGAAGATATTGAGCCCGGCAGCCACTCAGTGGGTTTGTATGTTGTTGATTCATGCGTTTGGTTTGGTGTATTGAACGTTTCTACAGGGGATACAGCCGTAATAAATGCTACGATTGAGGTTGAGGAAGGTGAAGTGACTTGGGAATATCGGAACTTGACGGTTTATTCAAATCCTATTGCAATTGGCGAAGATGGAACCCTCTATATAGGTACAACACTAGGCCTTTATGCTCTTAACTCAAACAGAACACCCAAATGGGAATTCAAAATATCTGAAAAGGCTTATACTCCTGTTGTTGGTTCGGACGGCACTGTATACTTTGTAGCGGAAGACGGTACTCTTTATGCAGTAAATGCGAATGGTGACCTCAAGTGGAAAATTGTAAATACCGATGGTTTCTCTACACCTGCTATTGGTTCTAACGGTACAATTTATGTAGGTTCCAGTGATAAAAATCTATATGCACTTTCGCCCGAAGGCGAAGTGATTTGGCAAAGGGAATTCGAAATAACTCCCGGGAGTCCTGTCATTGATCGAGATGGGACTCTATACGTTACTCCAGGGCGTTGGGTGTTTGCAATAAGCCCTGATAACAGAATAAAGTGGATATTTGAAACCCCCACTGGTGGAGGTGTGAAAATCCCGACCATAGGATCAGATGGTACTGTATATTTTGGGTCAAATGATTTTTACCTATATGCATTGAGCCCTGATGGTTTTTTGAAATGGAGCTACAGGACAAACGGTTGGGTCCATAATACCGTTGTCGGGTCAGATGGCACAATCTATGTTACGGCAGATTTTTACGATTACGAAGATAATCCAGAGGAAGCTCCAGCTGGTTATATTTATGCAATTGATCCAGCCGGAAATCTGAAATGGGGGGGAATGGTTACACCTTATTGCATCTGGTCACGTTCAAGTCCTGCGATTGGTTTTGACGGTACGGTTTATATCGTTGCGTCAGAGTATAATCATTCAACCTACCTCGAAAATGCATATCTGTACGCCTTTACCGAAGATGGAGAACTGAATTGGAAGGTTAAATTGCATAGTGGTTATGCAGATGTGGCTTACCATATTGCGATAGGTGCTGACGGCATGTTATATACCTGCAAATCAAATAGCATTCTGTACGGGATTCAGACTACCTCCTTCGGTCTTGCAGACTCCCCTTGGCCCAAGTACGCCCACGATAATCAGAATACGGGATGTGCCTGTAATTAGGTGATTAATAATTCAGGTGCTCCCTCACCAGACCCTCAATTTTCTCCAACACAGCAGCGACCTGCGGAGTCATCCCTGAATTAAACTCAAGACTCTGAACCTGAACCCCTAAAAGCTCTATCTTTAACTCCGGATGATCTGTTAAAGTCATCTTTACCCAGAAAGCGAGCGGCAGACCGTGTGTCGAAAGCATCCGTATCGACAGCTTCTCTAACTCCTCGGAGGAGAAGAAGCGAATCTCTCCCGGCGCAGTGCCCCAGTCGCATGCGTCTATCAGTATAACCCTGTCAGGTTTTTCTTTATCCACCAGACCAAGGGCATTTTCCGGAACCTCACCCGCGTCCACGAGTAACCACTCCTCAGGTAAGTCGTTGGACTCTTTAAGCTTATCAATCGCCAGAGGCCCTACCGCATCGTCGCCGCGCATCCGGTTTCCTACGCCTATAATCAGCACATTCTCAGGCATTTTGTGTCAACTCGTTAAGCAGTCGCGCAAGATACTCAACCTCGTTGCGCCGGTCGAAGTATCGAATATGTTGGCGCTTGGGCCTGTACGGGAAGCGTCCTTTAAGTAATAATCTGAGGGCCTTAACTACCGCGTCAACGTCGTCCTCATCTGCAATCATGCCTGTGCCTGTATCCCTCAATATCGAGGCTGTCTCGTGAGTTGGGTCAACCTCAGCCAGCACCGGCGTTCCCGAACCTACGTACTCATACACCTTTGCAGGGACTATGAAATATGAATAACGGGCATGATACGGCAGATAGGCAAGGTCTGCTCGTTCGAGCCTTGCCATTGCCTCCTTATGGGGCAAGAATCCGGGGCTATCGATGAACTCCTCCACATCCTTCATCCGTTCTTCTTCCTTACGTGCTACCTCGCCTATTATCTCAAAACGCAGGTCTGACGGCCTCAGGCCTTCCTTATCTTTCAGAATCCGGAGCGCCGCGTATAGGGTCGATCCATCGTTGATACCCTCGAGTCCCATGATCCCGGAGTAGACTATCCTCAGCGCTCCGTCCATGCGCTTACCTTTTTTTGCAGAAAAGTCCTCCGTATCGTAGCCATTAGGTATATAGTATATTCTTTCTTCCATCTCAGGATAACGCTGCTTCAGGTCTTCTGTATGTGTTCGTGTCGCTGCAATGACCGTGTCTGAAGCCCCAAGTGCTTCCCTTTCAGCAGCCCTGTTCTTACCTTTCTTCCATGCCTGTCTGTCGTGCACCGGATGGCTAACCCATGGATCGCGCATGTCGGCGATGATCGGAATGTCCAGTTTTTTCTTCAACCCAGGTATCATCAAGAGGCTCGAAAACGGCGGTGCGGTAACGAGAATTGCCTGCACTTCGCTGCTTAGTTCCTTAATAACCGGCAACGCCCTGCGTGCAAAACCCCGGTGCGTGTCAGGCCATGTGAGGGTCCTTGCCAACTTGCGCAAGGGGCTGTCTATCCTGGGCTTGTCCCTGCCCGTAGCCCTCTTATGCGTCCTGAAGCTGTCGGGCGCCTTGATGCGGTGAATCTCGGCGTGCTTCACCTCATCCATCATACCCTTATCCGTCATGTAAAAGGTAGACGGTTCAGGAGTCACAACGACCGGTTTCCAGCCGAACTGAGGCAGATATTTACAGAACTTGGACACCCTCTGCACACCTACCCCTCCCATAGGAGGGAAGTAGTATGATACGATCAGTACCTTTTTTTCTTTACTCACCTAGATTGCGCAGAAGTTTATCAGCGTCCTTTACGAAATCCGCGTCACCTATGTCCCGTCTTACCAGATGCTGGTTATTTATAACCTCCCGGCAGTAAGAACGCGCCTTATCATCGTATCCCAGCCCGTGATAGGTCTCGGCAAGCTTGTATTTAATCTGGTAATGGTTGGTATAGCATTTCGGCTGATCACGGAGAACGTCCGCTAAAAGCCCCTCGTAAAGCTTCCTGGCCTCACTCCACATCCCGAGTTCTATGTAAAGGTCGCCCAGGCCCCAGCGAAAGGTTCGCGCATCGGGATAGGAACCGACAAGTTCACGGCTTACGGCAAGAGCCTCGCGTGCCCTGCCCTCCTTCTTAAGCATCCAGGAATAAGCCTGGCCTGCGGAGGCGGTAAAGTAAAAACCGTAATCGTAGACCTTTTTAATCTCGCGTATTCCCTGATTTGCCGTTTCCTTATTCGAGAACATACCCGGTATGTAACGGCCCTTGATACCCCAGAAGTAATGGTAGGCGCCCAGAGCGAGGTAGGCGTCGTAGAGATACGGATCGAGCTTGACCGCCTTGGCAAGATAGTTCAAAGCGCTCATCCCCGGTGATAATGCCCTGGTGTACTGCTTTTTCCAACCGTAGCGCACGGCCCTGAATATCCTGACAGAACCTATGAAGAACAAATCCCGGGCGTTTTCACCGTTCGCCTCGATTCCAACCTCGGCAAGCTCCTCGGCCTTGTTAAGGTTGGCGTCAAACCGGGATTCAAGGGTGTCGGTGACGAAATCGACCATGTAGATGAAGGTCAAGGCCCCGTCAAGGAAGTAAGGGGCGGGATCAGAGGGGCAGAGCTTCTTGGCCTCGACATAAGCCCTGCTGGCGGTGGTGTAGTCCTCAGCATGGGAAGCCTCTATCCCCTTCTCCAGGAGTTCCTTGGCCTCAGGCGTCAATGCCGAGAGCAGAAGTAATAATATCCCCATCATCTGTAAAGACGCAAGTGCAGTCTATATGGTTGCGGCTACGGCTATCTCCACAAGGGCGTCTTTTGGAAGGGCAGAGACAGCAACTGTCACCCTAGCAGGGAAAGGCGCGGTAAAGTAAGACGCGTAAATCTCGTTGACCTTTGCGAAGTCGGTCATATCAAGCAGATAGATGTCTGCACGAACCACATCGTCCATTGATGCGCCCGCCTCTTTAAGGATTGCGTTGACGCTTTCCATTATCTGACGGGTCTGCGCTTCTACGCCTTCGTGCATTTGGGTGGTCGAGGGGTCGACGCCTATCTGCCCGGCGACGAACAGCATGTTGCCGGCCTGCACCGCCTGTGAGTAAGGCCCTATCGGTAATGGAGCCTTTTCGGTGCGGATTTCCTTTTTCATATTACTCCTTGTTCTTTCGGGTAGTTTAGGTGAGGAAATGGTACTGTCAACCTGAGTATAAGTATGGGAGGAGGGCAGGGGTTGACAATAATGGGATGCCACCCTATGATTACATACATGCTTTTGTTGAACATCCTGTGGTGCCTTTTGGGCGGGTTTAACATGGATGCCCAGGCAAATACACTTCTTGAATTTCCTACCGAGCTTCAACCGGAACTATATAGCACAAAACCAA
>WJJO01000060.1 GCA_014729665.1 Caldifarciminota bacterium | reverse complement strand
GTGTTATAAACGCAAACCTGTCGCTGTTAAATATCCCCTGGTACATAGAGGAATTGAAGCGCAAGGGAGCCCCGATATCGTTCGAGTACGAGTCTGAGGACGAGGAGTTGATGTTCGTAAGGCAGGGAGGGCGGTGGTCGGTTCTGGTTGATCATCCCCCGATAAAGGAGAAGACCCTGGAGCTTGAATACGGTAGTGTGACCTACCTTGATGACGGTCTGGGCAACCTCGAGGATGGGTCGGGTCGTATAGCGGGGGAGGTTGTCTACGATGCAGGCAGTATCGTATTCAGGGAAGGTTTTTCTTCTGATACGGTAAAGATGATTGCCGATTACGGTTCAGGTGAAATCGAAAACCTGCCCCTTTACTTCCCGGTCGGTAACAGAAATGTAATGCTTGCAGATATCATGATAAGGGACATGATAGCCACAAACTCCGGTAGGGTTTATTCGGAGAATGAAAGAATCGCGATAGAGGACGTGCTTACGCCTCAGAGCGTGGCAAGATTAGAGGAGTTGGATTTGGCCAACAAGACCAGGATACCAGTTGAGTACCTTGCTCCGGTTGAGGTATTTACCGACAGCGTGCTTTCAAGATACTCCGAAGGGGTGATGCCGCTTCATTTTTCTACAACGGTTCGACCGGATTTGATAAAGGCTTATACACCTGCCCTGATACAGGAGGGTTTAACCTATCGGTTTAGAAGACCTGTTGAAGGATATGCGCGTAAAAGCCCTGTGCCTGCAATAAATGTAGACAAATCCTACAGGCTTTTTACAGAAGAGTTCCAGATGAAATCCATACTCGACCCCGACGTCAGAAAGGGTGAACAGACAAGAGGGATGTTCATAAACTACGGACTGGCAATGCAGACAATAGCGGACGCACTTGTAGCCCGTGGAGAACCCCGAAAGGCATACGATTTCGTTAAGGTTGTCGATAGCTTCCACTACGAAGCCGAGGTACGTCCTATAATCATAAGAGACCTTTATGCGGTTGCACTGGAGGCAGGCAGGCAAAACGAGGTCGAAAGGTATGAGACGGAACTTAAATCAATGGGATTTTCCGAGCAGCTTTTGCGGAGGATTCGTGTGGAGTACTACATTAAGATAGGTGTTATCCAGGTTTCACAAGGGAACTACGATCTCGCTGAGGAAACGTTGAAGAAGGCGTATTCTTATGCTTCATCACAGTATCCCGGTCCGTTCCACCGTCTCCTGGGATTCTATATAGATATCGGCGATACCGAAGCCGCGCATCAGATAGCGAAAGACTGGAACGAAAGATATCCTGACGACGCTTCAACATTTCAGGCATATCTGTATTTCCTTAACGAGCCAAGGAAAGCGGTCGATGTCTTGGACGAGATGATAAAGAAGAATCCTAACCAGGCTGAGTTAATCAGGATTCGTGACAGCCTCAAGACGGTGTACAATCTTTAGTTTTTGAAGCGTAATTGAATAAAGGAGTTGTTGATGATCAAATCGTTTTCCGAACTCAGGAGCAGGGCGATAGAAAAAGGTCCAGGCAGATGCGTGGTTGCAGCCGCCGCCGATCCGGTAACACTTGAAGCACTTTCGCAGGCATCCGGGGAAGGTATTGCAAAAGGAATACTCTGCGGAGTCAAGGAAGAGATTGAGAAGGCTGCGGATGATGCCGGTATTTCCCTGGAAGATTTCGAGATTTCAGACTGCAAGGCCTCGGAGGCGGCAACCGTCGCGGTCAGGGAGGTTCGCGATAACGGAGATTTCCTTCTCAAAGGTCATCTTCCCACCTCTCAGTTTCTGGGTGCGGTGCTGGATAAGGAGCAGGGGCTTCGTACAGGAAGGGTTCTGTCGCATATAGCGATCCTTGAGGCCCGGAATCTTGGCAGATTGCTGTTGATCTCCGACGGCGGGATGAACATTGCACCTGATCTAGGAACCAAGCTGGATATTATCAACAACGCGATTGAGGTTGCGCACTCTCTGGGCATTACGGAGCCTAAGATCGCCCTTCTTGCCGCGGTTGAAAAGGTCAATCCCAAGATGCCTGAGACAATAGAGTGGGCCGAGATAACCCAGATGGCGGCACGAAAGCAGATAAAGGGTGCCCTGGTGGACGGTCCGTTGGCTCTCGATCTCGCGGTCTCAGAAGAAGCGGTTAAGATAAAGGGGGTAAAAAGCGAAGTTGCAGGAGCGGCCGATATTTTAATAGTTCCGGATATCGCAACCGGCAACATCTTTGCCAAGGGGCTTATATACCTGGGAGGGGCACAGGCTTGCGGGATAGTCGCAGGTGCGGCAAAACCGGTGGTTATGCTTTCACGTGCCGACGATGCTGAAACCAAGCTCAATTCCATAGCACTTGGAGCGGTAGCGAGCGGTACATAAGGGATTTTACAGGGGAAGGGTGGTGGCAGGTTTGACAAGTGGTTCCTATTGTATCGCAGATGTAATTCACTTGCCTAAAAAGATAACCGGATTGATACATTTTGTAAATTGTTTTTCCCTTCATTATGTACCCCTTGATTCATGCATGCAACACCTTGTCAGACAAGGCTTCGAGAAGGCTGAATTATTTTAAGGTTGGCACGGGTATTGCTTATTTTCTTTTCAAGAGAGGGAGGAGGAAGGGGAAAAGGGGTGATGAGAAGGAGCG
>WJJO01000059.1 GCA_014729665.1 Caldifarciminota bacterium | reverse complement strand
AATGATCACACCGTACATATTTGCCGTATTTTGCTTCCAAGAAAATCCTCCTGATTTCTTGTAAGGTCAAATCCGCTGAATACACTGAGCGACAATGCATTGCTCAGTATACCCTCGTTATTCAACTATACAAGACCCTTGTTTTATAGTTTCCGTCGGGGTATTTATTATTCCTCATAACGACCGCCCAGGTGACGGGCGAGGAATCTCTCCGCCTCGGAGTAGAACTCAAGGCGGTTCTCGGGCCGGGTGAATCCGTGCCCCTCGTCGGTGAAGAAGACGTATTTATATTCGATGCCCTTATCCTCTAATGCTTCAACAATCTGCTCCGACTCGGTCATGGGCACCCTTGGGTCGTTGGCCCCTTGGGCTATCAGAAGGGGAATCTCTATACCCTCTACGTTAAAAAGAGGTGAGCGTTCCCGAAGCATTGCCGAATCTGCCACGGGATGCCCGACACGCTTGTACATTATGGCCTGAAGCGGCTTCCAATAGGCGGGTACGACCTCGAGGAAGGTCAGAAGGTTGCACGGCCCGAATATATCCACAGCACAGCAGAACAGGTCCGAGAAGGCAGCGCCTGCAAGGGCTGCGTACCCGCCGTAGGAGGCGCCGAATATTGCAACCCTATCCGGATCGGCATACCCCTTTTTTATCGTCCATCTGACTGCATCTTCCAGGTCATCCTGCATCTTACCTCCCCACTCCTTGTTGCCCGCGTTCAAAAACCCCTTGCCGTAGCCCTCCGAACCGCGGTAGTTTACCTGAAGGCAGATGTATCCGCGATTGGTAAGCCACTGCACCTCCGGATTATACCCCCAGCTGTCCCTGGACCAAGGGCCCCCGTGAACGAGTAAAACCATGGGTATATCCTTCCTGTGCAGTCCCGGTGGGAAGCTGATGTATCCGTGGAGCCTTAAACCGTCCCTTGCGGTGAAGGAAAAAGGTTCCATTCTTGCAAAGGTGTATTCCGTAAGTATCGGATTCTGATGGTAAAGGAATGTAGCCTCATCAGTCCCGCGATCGTAGACGTAGTATGATATAGGTCCTGCATCGTTACTGAATGAAACCATCCAGATGCTATCGGTTATGTCCGCGTCGTAGACCAGGAAATCGCCTTCGTCGAGTGCCGCCACTCGCTCGAAATCATCGGCAATCTCCTCATCCAGCACCACCCACTCGGTTCTTGCCTTCTCGAATGATACGGCCTGCACATCGTTGGTTTCATTCTCGAACCTTACCCTCGAGACATCGTAGACGGGGTCATGACAGATTACCTCCAAATCCCCTGAGGCAATCTCGACCTTAACCAGTCTTGCGGTATTGTAGTTTCGGGAATCCCTGAGATAGATGTGTTCACCGTCCGCGGAGAACTTCAAGGGATCGCTACTCATATTGTTCTCCCAATCCCAGGTCAGAAGGTATTCCCATTCGCTTTTCTCATCCGACCTGGTAACAAGATCGAAGCCGCCGTCCGCACGAATTACCAGTGCGGCCCTTATCTTAAAATCGGCGTCGGCCATCCAGCCCACGATGTTCCCCGGATTCATGGCAACCAGCTCGAGGTCGCCTGAGTTAATATCAAGCAGGTAGACATCGTGAAGCCTGGGATCGTCCAGGTTAACAGATATCAAGAGCTCGTCAGGGAAAAGCTTGTTCTGCTCCACCAGTCTGACCTTTACGTCGTCGAACGGGGTATAGTCCCTCGTTTGGCCGGTTTGGATGTCCAGACCGTAAAGGTGGAAGTTCTCGTTTCCGTCCTCATCCTGGGTATAGATGATGTGTCTGGAGTCCCCCGCCCAGAAGTAGGCCTGGATACCCCTTCCCGTATCGGAGGTTACAGGTCTTGCATTGTCTCGATCGATGTTTTTAACCCAGATGTTCATCACCCCCTCGAGGGGCGCACGATATGAAAACATACTACCGTCGGGCGATATGAGGGGCGCGGAGCGCTCCGGGTTGCCGAAAAGAACCTCTCGCGGGATAAGCTCGGGAAGGGTGTCGGCTCCGGAGAAACCGGATATCAGTCCTAAAAGTCCCAGTATAATACCGATCCTTGGGCAGGGGATGCGCATCAAGCCTCCTTGAGTGATAACAGACAGTCTGAAACCTTACAATCTAAGGATATTTAAGAATGCCGGGCAAAAATCGTACCCGATCAGGAGAGGGCAGGCCCTCCCCTGATCAAGGCGGGTCGCACTCCGTATCCTAAACTGATATTAATCGGATTGGGGCGGGATGTCAAGCGGGAGTAATCGATCATCCCAAAACTCACCAGTTATAGCTCAACTCAGCCCTGCCCAGGAACTCGGTATAGTCATCCTCATCATCCTTGCTGTGATAGGTAGTGAACCTAGTTGTTAGCTTAACATCGAATCCCTCGAAAACCTCAATACTACTCGATAGATTTGCAAACAGACGATCTTCGGGACGATTAACAGCCGTTTGAAAATCCACCCTTGCAGTTGTTCTCCAGCGTCTATCCCATAGTAATAAGGTATAACCCAGGCCGCCCAGGTATTTGTGGGATATTTCGTCATCGGAATCGATTGTGCTCTTCTCGCCTGCGTTCCAGAAAAGTGTCAGGTTATCGAGAAGTTCGTGATTGACAATCGCACCAACGTCAACACTGAACGAACCGGTATCGGCGTTAATCTCATCCTTATCACTTGATAGTGTCAGGTTCAGACTCAACCTCTGGGGTCGTTCTCCCATCTCGAAGTTATAGCTAGAGTTGGCTATAATACTGTGCATCCTATAATCCGAAACCAGGATGCCTTCATCGTCGGTTTTTGAAAAGTAAGGTACGTAAGTCAGACTCAAATCGGGCGCCTTTTGCGGGAAAAGCCCCAGATAGACAAAACCCATATTATATCGGGTTGTTTCGAAATCCATCCCGTCCAGATTGTTGCGGGCAATGTCAGCCGAACCCATACAGGAGATGGGAAAAGGTTTTATGAAAAACTGTGAAAACGATGCCCTTACCGTGCGTGTATCCTGATCTAAAGATGTGATGCCTGCAGACTCGAATCCCCAGTTTACCTGTTCTAATTCGAGTTCCACCTCGGTATTGTCAATTGAAAGCTCGGTTCCCAGCCTGCCTGCCCAGCCTACCTGAGAGGACCATCTGGGCGTAAAGATGAACTCGGGAATCCAGTTTACGTATTCGTTGTCTATCTCCGATGATTCGGTATTCCGACTGAATGCAGAACCTGCCAGTTCACCGTCGAACGAAAGCTTGCCGTCAAGTAAAGCCACTTTTCCTTCCAGGGTAGCGACTGCGTTCTCCTCGGGATAATCGACTTGCACCGTGTCGGTATATAAAGAATCGGTAACGATTTCCGTATTATCTGAAATCGAAGTGGAATCGTCCCATGCCTTTAGATAGTGAAAGTGAAGGTGGGACTCCTCTTCCTTGCCCCAGCCAAGCCGACCTGCGTATAGCCAGCGGAGGTAGGCAACGTCCGTCGTATCTGAACTGACAATACCCCTCTGCACCTGGCCGCCGGTAACAGAAAGGCGGAACTTGCCTGGTTTCAGGTCAACTGCGCCTCCGCGAACGTTCATACCTTCTATGGAAAAGGCGCTGTAGGTAGGATTTGCATCAACCAGTTGCAGCTCAAGCCAGGGGGCATTAAACTTCAGATCGGGCATCGACAGGGACGGCAGGGAAAACTTGAACCGGTTGAAGGGCTGACGGAAGTCCACCTCGTATGAAGAAAGCAGGAAGTTGAGATTTAACGGCATGCCCCAGAACTTCATTTTGGGGCGGAACCTGAAGTTCCATCCAAACGGTTCGTGCTCAATCTGGGCGCCGTTAGGGTTGCGATAGGTGTATTCCGGTTCGATAGAGGCCGAACCGTGGAACTCGAAGGCCTTATCCTCGGCTGCGTTAAGGATTAATACCCCCAGGAGACAGATCACAATCGTTCTGTTCATATCCTACTCCTCGGAAGTTTCGGTGTCGGTGGTATCTGCTTCTATGACCGGCTCTCCAACAACGAAGCTGCGGACGTCGCTGGTGGATACCTTCCAGACATCGCTCCATGCATCCACTCGCCATGCGTACGTCTTATCCTCTTCGAGTATTCTGGCCCACATGGGATAGGCAAAGGACGTCTTTGTGATGCTGTCGTCCTCGAACCACGGTTCTGCGGCTGAGATAGCCTCGTAGGGGGTCATCTCTTCTGGGACCTCTACTATCCGCAGGCGGTATGTCAAGTCATCGTAGGACTGCACCAGCGGAGCCCATATGAAGGTAGGTTGAGGGGTTACCCCTGCCTCATCTTGGGGGGTCAGGAGCTTGAGCTTCGAGGCCCTGACCGTGCTGTGCTGAGCGCAGTCCTGGGCAAGGATTGTATCGCCCCGGGCAAGCTCAACCTGCAGGCAGTATGTGTAACGGCCTGCGGGCATGGCTCCTCTGCGGGAGATAATATCCTCGTAGTCAGGGTCGTACCACTCGTCGGATACGTCGGTAATGTCCGCCGATGTTATACGCTTGCCTCCGGGGGATATGTTAATCTGGTTGCTCCGGCCATGGGCTATTTCGTCCCCGTCTTTCGTCATCCATGCGTAGATTGTAACGTCCACAGACTGGGTTTCTGTGTTGGTTATAAGGCAGTTCCACATGTGTTCGATAAAGAACTGGGTAGGCGGCGCAGGCAAAAGCCGCACCTCCCAGTCCTGGGCGGCTAACATGCCTGTGAATGCCAGCAGTAATACGAGATATCTTTTCATCAATTCCTCCTTTGTTGCGGGGAGGGGCAAAGCCCCTCCCTACTTACAGTTTAACCTACTTTAACCTTATTACCTTCTCAGCTATCTGTAAGCCCTCTGCAGACAACCTGCAGAAGTAGACACCTGCGGCAACGTTCAGACCTGCATCGTCGGTTCCATCCCAGGTGATAGTATGTGAACCGGCTGTTTGATGCTCGTTGATCAGGGTGGCAATCCTGCGCCCGTCGGTGGAGTAGAGACTAAGCTCAACGTGAGTACCCTGGGGTAAAGCATACCTGATTTCGGTAGATCCTCCAATGGATCCTGTGTTGGTCTCTAATACTACTTGACGGGATTCAACAACGTCTCTTTCCTCTATACCTGTACTGGAACCATCAAGAACTAGTATCGAACCTGTGTTTGCCGCGTTGTATGAATCCAGATAGGTAACACCAACAACTATCTCAGCAAGTCCATCTCCATCAATATCGCCAACTGCAGGCGAAGAATTTACAGGGCCTATTGGCGGGGAACCTGTGTAACTCCATATCTGACTGCCATCATCACCACTCAATGCAGTAATAAAGCCATCTGTGCCGTCATGCCCGCAAACAATCACGTCAAGAGCACCAACTCCATCTATATTGCATAACGCTGGAGATGAGCTCGTTACGGTTCCAACGTTAACTGGATTCGTTCCCCAGGCCGTATACAAAGAACCTGTGTGATCCAGCACGTAGACATTAGCATGGTCATCTGCGAAAATCACTTCAAGATCGCCGTCGTT
>WJJO01000058.1 GCA_014729665.1 Caldifarciminota bacterium | reverse complement strand
TATACCGAGCTCCGCAGTGCTATAGCAGGCCTGGAATCGCTCAAGATGAAGACACGGTTCGAGGTGTTGAGTGAAGATATCGCTCAAAAGAGGGCTAAGGCTGACCGGCTGGAAGAGAAAGAAAAGGAACTGCTTCTTAAGATAGAGGAGTTGAGGTCGTTTTTGAAAGCCAAGGACGACGAACTCGGGAATCTTATGGCGGTTGAACGCAAGGCAAGGTCGAATCTTGACGAGATCAACACCGGACTGGCCGATGTTGCTGCGGACATATCGGCTGCAAGTACCCGGAGCCGATCCCTTGATGAAAACCTGGCGCGCAACGAGAGTGAACGAAAAAAGGCTGAAGGGAGGATGGAGAGTCTGGAGGCGGAGATTGTACGCTTAACCGCCGCTGAAGAATCGGCAAAGGGAAAAAGGGAGGCTCGTGAAGAGGAGTTGATGCAGGCAAGGTCAAAATTGAGCGCCGAGGAGGAGAATCTGGCCCGGCTCCGTATCCGGGTACGTGACCTGAGGGCGGATATTAAGGGTATCAATAACCGGCTTGCTAAGGCATCTGAGGGATATGCCCAAACCAAGACCAGAAGAGAGAATTCGATTTCACTTGCCGAGGTGGCTGAGGAAGAGCTGAATAAAATCACGGCGCGTAGAGAAGAGCTTGCAGATGAAGCCCGTGAGATGAAGGAAGGATTGGCTGAAACCGAAAGCAGATTGGCTTCCTACAGGAGCCGAATCTCAGAGCAGGAAGCGAAACTGGAGGGTATAACAGATGACATCAGCGGAGCGGAGAAGGACAGGCAGGCCGCTATCGAAAGACACTCCAGGCTTACCGGTGAGCGGTCATCCCTTAAGGACAGGCTGGAGGACAAATCAAGGCAAACACTTCGCAGGAGACTGGGTAAGGCCTTCAGGGGAAGGATGGAGGAGTTAATTGTCTATCCGGACGAATTTGAGGCGGCTCTGGAGGCTGTTCTCTACGACATCCTGGGATTCGCCGCGGCCTCTGCAATTCCGGAGGTAGCAGATATTTCCCTTGAGGGTCAGGCAGGTCTGGTTGTCGACCGGTCATTAAAGCCATTCAATGCACCCCGGCCTTCCGATAGACGTATCGTAAGCTGGCTGGCCGATGAGGTGAAGGTCAAGAAGGGTGCGCCCGGGCTTCTGGGTAGGCGTCTGGAAGGCTGGGCTATCGTTAAGATTGAGGACCTTTTAGGGATATCGCAGGATTATCCCGAGTTCTCCTTCGTGACCAGGGAGGGTGCTGCAGTTCGAGCAGACGGTGTTACGCTTCTGGGAAAGCCTAAGGGGGCATTGGCCGATCTGCGAAAACTGAAGGGACTGGACTCCCGGATAAAGGATTTAGATAGTGAGATCTCCGGTCTTGAGAAGAAACTTACCTCCCTTAACCGGATGAGGGGGGATACCCGAAAGAATCTGGATAAGACGAGGGATGATTTTCTTGCCGAACGTTCGAGGATCCAGTTTTTGGCATCGGAGTATGAACGTGCGGCCAGTCGAGTCGAGGAGATAACGAGGGAGAGGGACAGGCTGCGCTCCGAAAGGGATAAGAGGATTGCAGACTCGCGGGAGGCCGGGGAGAGATTGACGGAGCTTTCAGGTAAGGTGGCAAACCTTACAGAGGAACGAACCGAGAAGGAACGGGAACTTAGCGGTCTCGAAGAAAGGCTCCTTGAGGAAGAATCCACCCTCAGGGACAAGCTGTCCGGGCTAAACAGCTACCTCCTCGCGGTTGGTCATGCAGAGGATGAGGAACGTTCCACAAGGGAGGCAAAGGAAAGACTTATCAAGGAGGTTGAGGGTCTCAAACAGGTTTGCGAAGAACTGGAGGGTGAAAACACACGGATGGTCGAAGAAACGGCAAAGCTCAAAGACCGCTTAGTCAGGCTCGAGGAGACAAGGGAGAAGCTTTCAGCGGGAAGGGAGGAGGAACGGGCAAAACTGGGGGGAATAGATACAACGAAGATTATCGAGACCAAGAGGGAGCATGAGGAAAAGCTTTCGACGCTGGAAGCGGATTTGGGCAATCTCAGGAACGAACTCATCGGGATCCGTACCGACATGGTGCTTTTAGAAAAGGAGCATGCGGAACTGGAGCAGGATATTGTTCCAGTTGACGAAGAAACCGAAGGTCTTAGTCTCGAGGAGATAGATGAGAAACTTGATGATGCCGTGCGAAGGCTTCAGGGACTGGGCCCGGTCAACGAATACGCCGAAGTTCAGTACCCCGAGGAGAAGGCCGAATATGATCGCCTCAAGGCTCAGCACCAGGACGTAACCGCTGCGGCGGAGACCTTGAGGGGAATAATTTCACAAATAGATACCGAGGCGCGGGCAAGGTTCGAGACCACCTTCAGGGCGGTCAGGCAGGAGTTCCGCAGGACCTTTATCTACTTCTTCCCGGGAGGCGAGGCCGATTTGAAATTTTCCGAACCCGATGACCCCTTCAACTCTCCGGTGGAGATTACAGCCCGGCCAGAGGGTAAACAGCTCAAGCGTCTCAGTCAGCTTTCCGACGGGGAAAGAACCATGCTTGGGATTTCCCTGCTGTTTTCCTTCTACGCGGTCAAACCTGCCCCTTTTCTTTTTATAGACGAGCTTGATGCGCCTTTGGACGATACCAACGTCTTGAAATTTGCATCCTATCTGGCCCACATCAAGGACAAGATACAGGTTTTCGTGATAACTCACAATAAACGGACGATGGAGAAGGCGGATACGATTTACGGGGTAACCATGGAGGAACCCGGTCTTTCTAGGATCATCTCGGTTCGCTTAAGGGACGTCAAGAGGCATCATGTTGCGGTTGAAGAAACTTAAGTCCGGTCTTGCAAGGCTGAGGGGAAGGCTCAAGGATGCATTCAAAAAAGGGGATAGGGAAGCGCTGGAGGAGCTTATGATCTCAGCGGATATGGGGGTTGAGATCACGGAAGAACTATTGGCTGAATCGGGAGGCAACCGCGAGAGGCTTTCTGAAATCATTGCAGAAATTCTGAAACAGGCCGAGAAGGATTTTACCTTCCCTTCTCGACCCACGGTGGTAATGGTTGCCGGGACCAACGGGTCCGGAAAGACCACGACGGTAGCCAAGCTTGCCGTCCTGTGGAGAGAGCGTGAGGTTCTTATCGCCGCCGCGGACACCTACAGGGACGCCGCAGGTCTCCAGCTTGAGAGTTGGGCTAAAAGCACTCAGACCGATCTGGTCGCATCAACTCAGGGGCAGGACGCGGGAGCGGTAGTATACGATGCTTTGAAAAAGGCGCTTGCAAAGGATTACGGGCTTGTCCTGCTGGATACCGCCGGTAGATTGCACACACGCAGGGACCTGATGGCCGAGGCCTCCAAGATACGCAGGGTTTCGGCAAAGGTCATATCCGGCGCACCGCACGAGATATTACTGGTGATGGATGCATCAACCGGACAGAACGGGCTAAGGCAGGTTGAAGGCTTTGCCGGGTCCCTGGATGTGACCGGGTTAGTGGTTACGAAGCTGGACGGCACCTCCAAGGCCGGAGTCATAATCCCCATCGTCAAACGGTTTGGATTACCCATATACTTCCTCGGCGTGGGGGAGCAGGCCACAGACATAATCCCGTTCAAGGCCCGTGAGTTTACCCAGGCGCTCCTCGGGGGATAAGGATTGTTCCCATCCGGCTTTTCAGAGCGAGAACAGTCCTCATCGCCGTAAATACAGCCGGTTTTAGTGATATTGATGATGGAGTTACTGCGTTTGTTGCCTTTTGAAGAGGGCTATCCCTGCAGCAGGATGGATTTATTGGGGGGAAGGTCATTTGATTGAAAGATGCATGCGGTTGTCCGGGTTTATCCGCTTTTAAGATTCGCCAATGAATTTCCCATCTGCATAAGGGATCATTATTATGCATACAGGCGGTTTTCGTGACCTCGGCTCCGGATAACTTCAATGTAGAGGAGGCAACCGTCAGCCATGAGGTAACCATCGGGCAGAATTTTGAATCGGAAGGGAATCCGGTGAGTTCTACTATCCCGAAGCCTTCGCGAACGAAGGTTCCTTGGAGCTTTCCAAGACTGTAGTACTTGCTCCAGATTACATTTGCATTCCTGAGAACAATTCTAGGCGAAAAGAAGCCCAGCATGGCCCTGAGGAAGGTAGAGGTTTCCCTCTCTGCTGCATAGTATCCGGCATCATAGATTGCATCCAGCGGATTACGTGGATCGAACCGTTGGGCAATCCCTTCACGAAGAGACCGCTGGGTCGAGAAAGGATACCACTGCCACTTCTGTGCGGTGAGAATGATTTCAGCATCCATCGCAGGCAGACGAGTGAAAAATCTTCTCTCCTCATTGGATTTTAGACGAGATTTCACGTATTCCCCCAGGGAAATGAGGGATATACCTCTAACCAGAATCTGGGGAAGCTTCTCCTCGACCATAACGCACCAGTATGCAAGAAGATTCAGGATTTGTCAACCCTAAGTTCCCCTTAGATTGAACTAAACAGAACCGTTTTGATACGTATATCATGAGGATGTAGTTGACAGAAGGGTTGATAACCTGTATTCTTACCTGAAAACGCGTTAAGGAGGTTGTATGAATTATGGTCTTTTACTCAATTCGGGTGTTAGTTTATTGATTGCGATAAGCGGCGGTATTTTGACGACTTACGTGCTGGTTCGCAAAAGAGACCCCAAGGTACTGTTTATGTCGGCTCTTTTTGCGGCGTTCTGGTTCTGCATCACGATGGTTTACCTTTTAGCATCGGCAAGGATACTGGCCGCCTTCTTCGGGAATTATAACATAGACAGGATACTGTACCAGATTGACAACGCCTTCGGGGGAGCCATGGCTATACCCACCGTACTACTGGCCCTCTACATGCTTACGCGCAACAGGATAGCGGGCGCTGTGGGCGCTTCTTTGGTGTCGGTGGTTTGGGCGGTTTGGGTCGTAATCATGACAGTAAAAGGCGTATCGGGACCGACGGTAAGTCAATGGCATACAGATTGGGATCAGGTATCGTCTGCTGCAAAGTATATAGCTATCTTTGGATTATATCTTCCGACCGTACTCGCCATGTTCTCGATGTTCTTCGCGCTTTTTAGGGTGGATTCGAGAATGGCCCGCTACCGTTTAATTATGACCGCGGTTTCCATGATACTTACCGCAACCTTGATTATCATAGAGTTTTTGACCACCAAGCCCCTTTTAGGGATATGGATAAGGCTGGGTATACTGGTTGCGGTACTGGTGGGTGTATTCGGCTACTTCCCGCCCAAGGGACTGAATGACAGATTGGAGTCTGCTTAATTAATCCCTGTCTGTGGTCAATTGCTGACGAGAGTGTTGTAAGACTGACTGTTCGGGAATAAACCTTTCGGATATCCGGATGACGACAACTTGACATTGGAGAGGCCGGTGTTATAGTTGTAACGAAGATTGGCCTCAAGCGTTTTATGTAAAATGTGATTTGGAGTAGCAATGAATATTATGAACCGTAAGACACCTTAAGGAAGCTAGTGAACTCTTTCGCCAGACCGCGTGTGTTCGCATCGAAGTGCCTCGGATTCGAGGCATGCAGGTATAACGGTGTAACGATACCGGTTGAGTACATCGAACATCTAAAGCCTTTCTGTGATTTCGTAACCGTATGCCCTGAGGTAGAGATAGGCCTGGGCATCCCGCGTGACCCGATAAGGATTATCGAGATAGAAGGCAGACGATATCTTTATCAGCCTGCAAAGGACAAGGATTATACGAAGAAGATGAGCAGGTTTACCGATCATTATCTTGAAGGACTTACCGATATCGACGGCTTCATACTTAAGGAGAAATCACCTTCCTGCGGGCTGAACAAGGTCAAGATTTACCCGGGCAAGGGCAAGGTATCTCCGAAGGCCGAAAAAACCTCGGGTTTCTTCGGGGGCGCGGTTCGTGAACGGTTCCCTTTCGCGGCGATAGAAGATGAGGGCAGGCTCCTTAACTTCAAGATGCGCGAACATTTCTACACCAAGATATTCGCCCTGGCAAGGTTCCGGAAGGTCTCCTCCACGGGTGCAACCAGCGAGTTAGTTCACTTCCACGCATCACACAAGCTTCTTCTTATGGCCTCGAACCAGAAGGAACTAAGGGCATTAGGCAAGATTGTAGCCAACCCGGCACGCAAACACTTTCCCGATATCATTACAGACTACAGGGAACACTTTCACCTGGCGCTTGGCAATCCTGCACGCTACACCTCTCACATCAACGTCCTGCAGCACGCAATGGGGTACTTCAAGAATGATTTGAGTCCGGATGAAAAAACCTACTTCCTGGATTTACTCGAGCAGTACCGCCATGCAAAGCTGCCTCTCAGCGCCTTGATATCGGTCATTCGTTCCTGGATAACACGTTTCTCCCAGCCCTACCTTGCCGATCAGGTCTACTTCAAGCCATATCCATGGGAACTGGCGACGATATCCGACTCGGGGAAGGGCCGCAACCTATGAGTGTGACGAAAGGATCGACGCTTGAGGAAAAATCCTCAAGTCATGAGTATGGAACTTGTTAGTGTACTTGAGACCGGTGATCCGGTGTTCGTTTCTATGGTGAAATCGTACCTTGACGATGCAGGTATTCCATATATTGTCCAGGGTGAAAACCTTCGAGGTCTGGTTGGAGCCAGCCTTTTCAGCCCGTCCAATCCTATCCTTGCACCTGTTGTAGTCAAGGTCAGAACACGGGACGCAGGGCGGGCGCTCGAGATAATTGAAGATCTGAACAAAAGATACAAGAAGGAACCGGAAGGGGAGTACGCATGAAACTCGGGAAATCGGCGACCTTTACCCTTGCGGTCAAGGAACTCGAGGAAGAAATAGGGTTCTACGAAAAGCTGGGATATGCCTTACTGGGAAGAACCGAAACTACGGCGGCCCTGACAGACGGACAGATACGCCTGAGTCTTCAGCAAGGAGAGTTTACAACGCCGATGATAACCTACTTTGCAGATGACATTACTCCGATTGTCGAAGGGGTTGAAAGGGCGGGTGTAGAACTGGTACACAAAAATGAGCTGGAGGGCAAGATACACGAAGCCGGATTTGCGGATCCGAACTGCCAGCCGGTACTCCTTGTGACACTCGAGACAGACGAACTCACGGCGCCTGAGGGTAAGGCAAGATGCGGGATATTCGGCGAGTACTCCATACCTACCGAGAATCTAACTGAATCTATTGAGTTCTGGTCAAGACTCGGTTTCGAACGTGTCGGCGGAGACGATGAGAAGCCGTACCCTTGGGCGATACTTGCTGACGGGATGCTTATCCTCGGCCTTCATCAGACCCCTGACTTCAAGATACCCTTCCTGACCTATTTTGCTAAAGACATGGCCGAACGCATCTCGTCCCTCAAGGAAGCCGGCATTGAGTTTGCCGAGGAAAAGACAAATGATAAAGACGAGATTGTATACGCCCTTGCTGTATCACCTTCGGGACAGCGAATATCCCTGTTCTACGCCGAAGGCTTCGAGGACGGGACGAACGTATAGGAAATCACCTAAGGGGGAGATGCGATGTTTACCTCAATCAACACTGTTGCGGTGTACGTATCCGACATGGAAAGGGCAAAAAAGTACTATACAGAGATTCTTGGCTTCAAGTTGAAGCACGATTTCGGGAACCTCTGCTTCCTTGTGTCGGACTCGGAGAGAATAACCGTCTACCTCGAGGCAGGTTACGAACCTTCTCCGGCAGATTACAAGTCCACCCACCTGAGCTTCTTTTTGACGACTGCCAAATCCACTAAAGAGACCTTCGACGAGTTGAAGTCTAAGGGTGTCCAAATACTCGATGCCGAACCCGAAGAGGTCGGAGACGGGGTGTACGTTTTCCGGTTCTGCGATCCCGACGGGAACGTACTCGAAGCCACCGGGCATTAGGAGGGTATGAACCACAGAGGCGCTGAGACACAGAGCGAAAAACGTAACATTATCCGAACCTCGAATTATCCGCTTTGCGTTAGGTTAGTCCGAATTGACAGTATGCTCAGTATTTTATGATAGCATTACCGATGAGCTTGACAAGGCGGTTTATATAAGTAATCTTTTAAAAGCGGAAATGTGATCGAGTTGTGAATTACAACCATTCGTTTGACAAAGTATAGATAGCGCATATTCTTAATTATATAATCTAGGAGGATATAAGATGATTTGTAGTCTCAAGAATAGATTATCTGTGGTGATTTGGGTGGGATTGTTGTTCGTTATGTTGTTGGGTGGATGTGATAAAGAAAGCCCCCATGTAAAACGCGGTCGAGAGATGCTAACTATCGGTGAATATGAAGATGCTACAAAGGAATTCAGGATTGCCCTAAAGGACAATCCTGATGACGTCAAAGCTAAAGCCCTTCTGTTCTACACACAAAGTTTCATTGAGGATGAGCCAGAAGCATTCTATGCTCTGATTAGCGTGTTAATGTATTCGGAAGCTGAAAAGGAAGAATTCGTTGATCAAGAAGAATTAAACAAGCTGAAACTTGAGTTGAGAAATGATTTTTACGATTACGGTC
>WJJO01000057.1 GCA_014729665.1 Caldifarciminota bacterium | reverse complement strand
CTCCTCACGTCTTGGATTGTCCGGAGGCGCCTCTTCCAACCAGCGAGAATACATTTCTACCGCTTCCCTGTAGTGCCTGCGTGCTTCAACCTCGTTATTCGAATTATACAGATCATCCCCTCTCTCTTCCTGAGCTACCCCAATAAAAAGAAGTATGCCGAGTTCAGCATCCGAAGCCTTGCCTACCTCGAATGTTTTAAGAAACTGTTCGGCCTCCCGTGCAAGACCTTCCCAGTCTTCCATGTCTTTATAGGTTAGTATCCTCAGCTTGCGGGCATCATAAAGGTCGTATTCGTCGGCATAATTGCCGATCGATATAACTTTAGAGGTCCACTTGAGAACCTTCTCGTAGTTCTGTTTCTCATAGTACTCGGCAGCGAATCTCACCATAAAGTGCGCAAGATTCGCCTGAGAGAGATAATCATCTTGAGTTTTTACTTTAGGAATCTCTTTTTCCCAGTGTTCAAGTAACCTCGTCAAGCTGTCTTCCATCACAGTCGGATCGCTGAACGACGAATCTGCGACGTACGCATAACAGGCATCGAGTCCCTTAATAGCCTCCGCTTTTGCCTTCTGCAGGGAAGTATCCTGAATGATAATGCGATAAGAGCTCATTGCGGACTCTATATCTTCAGAATTGTAATAAGACTGGGCGCGCATAAGGAAGATAGAGGCGCTATCTTGATTGATTACCTCGAGGCCCGAAACGACATTCAGGGATTTGTTAAAATACTCAATAGCCCGGTCGTACTTCCCGTTCAGAAAGCTCCACCACGCGGTCTGGTAGGTTGCAATCGGTGCAATTGAATCCCATGAGTAATCGTCTGCAACTATCCTTGCATACCTTACCGCACTGTCCAATTCATTCAGGCGGTAGTAGGATAAACCGGTGTAATAGATAGCGCGCGGCAGAAGCTCCTTTGCCAACTCTTCGGCACTTGGCCGCAGAATCAGGGTATCATCTTCTTCTTCTTTATATCTTACCGCATCGTAGAGATATATCAGGCTCTCGATTGCATCCGGGTACTTTCCCTCGTTGTATTTAGTGACGCCGTATCCGAACAACATGGATACGGTCAATTCGTCTGTTACCCCGCATTCGTAGAACTCATTACTCGCTTCCCCATAACGACCCAGGTGCATGTAGGACCATGCAAGCCCGTGTCTGGCATGCGGGTAGATTTCCGAGTAACGGCTGTGCTCATCGCGGATGACGCGGTAAAGATCCTTGGCTTCGTTGTAGTTGCCCTGGTAGTACTGGGCTTCGGCAAGCGTGAAAAGGATATGGGGGCGGAATACCGGGTCTCCTTCCGAATACCTTGAGATGTAACTGCGCGCTTCGTTTATTACCTCTGCATACTCACCCTCAAAGTATAAATCCAGGATAATAACGTTTTCCAAAGCGTCTTGTATGGTGATATCGTCTATGGCCGAGATAAGGTTTCTTATCTGACTTTCCTGCTCAGAGGTCAGCCAGATAGATGCGGTATCAAGAATAGGATGAAAAAGCCTGTCCGGCTTTACCTCCTCAATCTTTCCCTCAAATTCCTCCGTAACCGCAACTTGCGTTCTCCCTGCCTGAGGCAGGGAGAACGCAACCAGAGTTAATAGTAAGCTCAGTGACCTCGTTAGCTGGTTTCTTTTTCGCAAAGCTGTATAAAGCCATCAACGCTTTTTGAGTTTTCTGCGTAGAATTCGGATTCGGAGTAGTCATTTTTTATAACCTCAAAGCTTCTCTGTGCGTCGGAGTAATGCCTTGTACGAATCTGCGGCGAGTTTTCTATTTCTCCTTGCTGGAAATATGACAAGCCCAGAATCCAGAAAGCATTGGGTGCAAGGTCAATCCTGGCATCGTCGCCCTTGGTGTAGGTTTTTGTCCAGCTCTCGAGTTCGGCTGCAGCGTCTTGATAGCTTCCACCCTCGTAGTATGCCCTGGCTAACTGGAAGCGTATATCCGGCATCATGTCGCGTGTAGCATTGGCATCGGGCCAGTTTTGGAGGCTGACAAGTACTTCCTTGGCTTCATCGAATCGTTTATCCTGCATGAGTAGAAGCCCCAGATTATACATAGGTTCAACAAGATATTGACTGCGATCGTTGTAATCGCGAAGCCTCTCGATGACTTCCCTAAGTTCGTCTATATCAGCAACATCGGTCAGGTCCATGGCCTGGGAAGCGTATAACATCTCTATCTTTTCGGTACTGCCTGTTTCGCTTATCAATGTCTTCGCGTATTCTTCGGCTTTTGCCTCGTCTCTTGCAACATTTGCCATGTAGTCGAACATGAGGGCGAGGGCAAAGGTATAAGGCTCCTTGTAGATGCGAGGATTCTTGGCCTTCAGGGACTTCAAATCATCGGTTGCCGCCATCGCTTTATCCACTTCTTTTGCCTGAAGATAGAAATCGACGATCTTTTGCCAGGCATTGCCCGCCGCCGGACGTTCCGGATAATTATCCGTTACCTTCCTGTAGACGGCAAGTGCGTCACCGTACCATTTATTCCTCTCAGCAGCCTGTGCTTTCCACAGAAGGGCGTTGTCAATCAGGCTGTCTGCAATCTGGTTATAGCGAATACCGGCCTGGATGTCTTCGTTTTCCTTGCTGGTTGCTACCTCGAGGCTCTTTTTATAACCTTCCTCATCAAGGAACCATTGATAGGCTAGTTCGTAATTGCCGTCGTAATAATTTGCCAGGGCGTATCCGTATGCTGAAAGAACCAGCGCATCCAGTTTCTGGGTAGTTTCGAAGATACCCTTGAACTCTTGCGCGGCCTCACGGAAACGGGAAGACTCAAGCTTGTACCAGGTTTTAGCAATTGTGGCCAGTGTGCTGATATATGCTCCCGGATAATTCTCCTCAACCCTGGTGTATAACTCACGCGCCTCTTCGCGCCTGGGCCTGTGGCGGAGTTTGCCGTTGGAATAGGATGAGTAATAGGTAGCGTCGGCCCAGTTGTAAAGCAGGTAGGCGCGGAAATCGTCGCCCCACTCTACGTTAACCGCTTCATTCTCGTTACGCATCTTTTCCGAGGCAAAGCTTCTGAAGTCGTTCAGATAGGTCGGCGGTTTACCCATTGCTTCCTTGAACTTACCTATCCTGTTCAGTGTAAGCAGGGCCATTCCAAGAGCCGCTTCGTATACCATCAGTTCCTCAACCGTTGTGGTGTCGTTAAACTGAGGTTTGTTAAGCCACACCTCGTTGTAGGCGGCCATAGCTTCAGGATACCTGGTCTGCTGGAACTTTATATTACCACGGATGTAGTTGGCAAGATTCTGCATCAGATTGGGGTTCCCGCCTGAAACCTGGATGGTTTCCAGGCGCTGAGCCTCGCGCTCCGCGGACTCCAAATCACCTTCCTGATGATAGACTTCATAAAGACGGTAGGTTGTGTAGAAATCAACCATAGTGTTTCGAGCGACGGAGCGTGCACGGTCATAACCGAACATTGCACTGTCCGGAAGAGGTATCTTTGAATATGCCTCACCGAGCCAGAAGTTGGCATGTCCAGCCAGAAGGGGATCGTTTTCGTTAGGATCGGCTATCTCCTGAAAGTGGTCGACCGCGAAACGATAATCCTTCTCATGGTAGAAAGAACAACCGAGGTAGTACTCCGCATAGTCAAGAAGGATGCTCTTGGGGTATTCCTGCATGAATTGCCTGAAAAGCTCCTTTGCAGCTGCGTACTGTTCGCTGTAAAACTGCATCTCGGCCGTGCTGAACAAAACCAATTCATCGAAGTTTGGGTTGTCTGCAAGGTCACCCAGCTCGTACCTCATCTCACTGAGGTAGTCTGGGTTGCGTGAAAGCAGCAATGCCCTTGCGAGGAACAGTCTTACGACCGGGTAAGGAGCTTCTTCTAATTTGCCCCTCAGGTGTTCGCGAGCCGCCTCATAATCGGGACCCACACCCGGCTGACCGATAAGGTAGTCGGATACGCCCAAACCGCCGTATATAGAAGCAGCTTCAAAGGCCGCCCTCGCCTTATCGTCTGCTCCACCCTTCTGATAGTAGCATAAGCCTATCGAGAAATTGACCTGGGGAGCAAGGTATGCATAACGGGAGTCGGATGGAATGATTTTGTTTAGTATTTCGTCTAGAAGCCTTAAGGCTTCATCTATGTTTCCTAACTGGTAAGCGCATGCAGCAATGCGGTAATTCACCTCGGCGGCGAAACCTTGATCTTCAGCTTCTCTGTCTATATCTTTATAGAGTTCGTAAGCCTTCTTATATTCCTGTTTCTCAAAGGCCTTCTCCGCTTCAGCATAGTCTTCCGCGAACGCTCCGTACGCCACCTGCATGCCTGCAAGAAGCAGGATTGCAGTAATGACTATCGCTTTCTTCATAACGCTTTTCTCCTAATTAGCGTTCTACCTTCAACAGTTTGCCCTTGTAGACAATCTGGTCGCCTAAGTTGTCAATGATGGTAAACCTGTAGAAGTACCATCCGTTTTTAACCTGACCACCCTTCATGTTATCCAAACCGCTCCACTTGAACTCGGAGGGAAGGGCGTCGAGGTCAGGATCGATTACGTCACGGGATTGACGGTATACAACGGTGCCTACCTTGTCGTAAATCTCGAAGACCCAGCGTTTTGTTTTACCATAGTACTGGGAAGCTCCGTATACGGCTATATCCGCATATTCGGTAGAGGTAAGCACTGACGGATTCACAGTAACCCACAGACCGGCCACGCTGCGGAGCTCAACATTGAAGGAAACCTTGTGAAGGGGATCTAGGAATCCAGGCTCAGCCGCATAAGGGTACATGAAGGCATAATCGATATCCATCCCGACACTGCGGGCCAGATCGAAATGAAGCCCCATGCCTGCGTTGATTGAGTTATGGTTGACTCCTCCACGCAACGAAATTATATCAACCGGAGTGAACTCAAGTCCCCCGTACCAACCCGTCTCACCGCTTTCACCAAGCGGAAGGGATATATCAAAGTCACCCGCGAACATTTCGAGGATTTTGACGCCCACGCCTGCGCGCAGTATGCGCGGAATTGCGGGTTCCTCACCGCTGTCGGTGTAACTCATGGTAGAACCCAGAAGGTTCTTTACCGAAACACCTATGGTTACCAGATCGTAGTTCCAATCCGGGTTTATGCTTGCCGGATAGATGATGGCTCCGAAGTCGGCATCGAAACCGAACGCCGACTCGTCATGAAGTACACCGAGCATGATCTTGGGGGAAAGACCGACACCGATGTAGCGGAACTTCTTGCCGTAACTAACCATGAGAGCCGAGTTGTTCATACTTGCCGAGCCGCCGACTGGATTACCTTCAGGGTCGAGTATATCCCCATCGTCCAGACTGGAGAACGCGCCAGAATAGGTCAACCCGACGGTTCCATAGGTTGCCAGGGGCATGTTTGCGGTTACAACGCTTTGCATGGCTCCGGCATACAGGAGACCGCCCATTAAACCTATCTTAGTAGTGCGTATCTGACCCAGGCCTGCGGGGTTGTAAAGCATGCATTCGCCCTCGTCGGCGATAGCATTGTAAGCCTGACCCATTGCGAGAGAACGTGCACTCCCGCCTAACTCGAATATTATGCCACTCTGACCGCCTGCACCGGTTTCACTCGTTTGTCCAAATGCGAGGGTTGCCAGGAGGGGCAGAACTATGAGTAAGTATTTTGCTTTCATTGTAGCCTCCTATACTACCAGATCACCATGAATTTCTTGGGATAAAACTCAGAGGTGATGCCTATAGTAACCTTCAGTACCGCCTGATACATTCCGCTTGCGATCTTTACTCCATCGCCGTTGGTGCCGTCCCAGACAATGGTCTGATATCCGGGTTCAAGTTTTTCGTCTCCGGTTTCGTCGTAGGTGGCCTTGTACACGATGTTGCCTGCTATGTCGATTATCATAAGAACGACCTCGGCAGCAGGATTATCCGATACCACCTCGTACTTGAAGTTGATATCGTTAACATCCTGGGAAGGTGCGTACTTGAAGGGGTTGGGATAGATAGTCAAACCTGCGGGGTCTTCGACTTCAAGTGTTGCATCCTCATATACACCACCTGCAGATGCCCTAATTACGTATGTTCCAGCTACATCAGGTGTGAAGGTAGCGTATGCAACCCCTTGTGGGTTTGGAAGTGTTTCTATAGTATCAGGTAAAGTAGCTTCGGAACCTTCGGGAGCTTCGGTAATCTCAAGTGCAATGTCGTTATCTGAACCGGCAGGCACGCCACCAATATATGCTTCTACGGTATAATCAGAGGTTACACCAACAGGTACTTCAGCGGTTGTAAAGAACGCATAGAGAGAATCGATATCTCCAGCAACATCAACCTTGGTTCCGTAGCTCGTAAGTTCGTCACCGATTACCTTTGCACTGATTATCTCACCTTGTGGTTTGACGTTCACGAATTCAAGGTTGACATCATCCGCGCGTCCGTTTTCAATTGTATCTCTACCTGGGGTAAGATTGTTTGCTGGTGTCGCACCATCCTCAACATCAACCTCGTAGGTTCCGTAACTTGGGTCTATATTCCAACAGAGGTCAACCGCATAGATATCAACCAAGTAGTCTTGACTCATTATTGCATCATTGACTTCACCTGTTTTACCCGGATAAAGCGTAGTAGAGTCGTCACCGGGCAGATGTGTCTCACCAGGGCAAATCATGAGTAGAGCTACCGCTTCACCAGGACTGACCGTTACGGAACTTTCGTCTGCATTGTACGCACCACCGGATACTCGAACGGTAGATGTACCGGCCTTACGTAGTGAAATAGCGGTAGTGTCGTAGTAGATAAAAGGGTCTTGTGTGCAAGAAATCTCGAATCCTGTAGGGTTATCATCGATGGTGTTATACCATACATCACATACGTTTATATCGTATGTAATTGTATCACCGGCGGTAACAGCACCTGTACCGGTCTTGCCGCTTGGAACTGTAGCGTTGCCTTCAACCTTTTCTTGTCCTGGTGCAATAATCTGCCAATTTACAGGTTCACCTAAGGCGATATTGAAAGGGTCTGATTCTCCGTTATCCGCACCTGTTACGTAAACCGTAAGATTGCTTCCCGGATGTGTAATTTCAGCGTCGACAGATGCTGCACCGTCATTGTTCAGGTCAGTCTCAATAGGGTCTATCCATCTTTTATTTTCACCACCAGAGTTTACATAAATCTGGACCTTGTCATTCGCTTCACCGCCGGCTAATTGCAGGGTGAACGATTCGCCAACCTTCGTTGGCACTGGACTTAACGTCACAGTCATGGCCGCTGAAGCAGCCACTACAAGAAGGAGTGATAGAAGGAAGGCCTTCTTCATAATAGTCCCTCCTGGGCTTTGATTTGTTTGACTTTACTTTGTTCTTTTTTATTCATTAACTATACTGTGTTCCTCAGCTTTGTCAAGCGCTTCGCTTAACATGCCGGGGCGCAGAATCGAACTGCGGACACCGGGTTTTTCAGACCCGTGCTCTACCAACTGAGCTACCCCGGCTTTAAGATTATGAACTATACTAGAGTTGACTATATTTGTCAAGTCAGTTTTTACGTTCTTCTCGGCCCGAACAGCACCCTTCCGAGTCTTACCAGGGTTGCACCTTCCTCCACGGCAATCTCGAAATCCTCACTCATCCCCATCGAAAGATGGGGCAGATAATGCCCGAAGACGTTTTCAACCCTGTTCCTGTGTTCTCGGAGCGAGCTAAATGCCTTTCTTATGGCAACTTGATCGCCGGTTAAAGGGCCTAATGTCATAAGCCCGATAAGCTTTATGTGTTCTTTCTTCAAGGTGTG
>WJJO01000056.1 GCA_014729665.1 Caldifarciminota bacterium | reverse complement strand
GTTGCCGCCATGATCCCTTGCGGGTATCCGGACGAAGAACCAAAAGCTCGGCCCCGAAAAACGCTTGAGGAGATATACTCTCTTGAGTTATTTAATAACCGGGAAAAAAGTCTACGGATTACTTGAGTACCGAATGTATCGATAGTTGTCATCAATTCAACTTGAACGGGCTTGACATGTTGTCTTGTTTGTATATTATTATTAGTGAAGTAAGCGGAACCCATGGGAGCTGACATGGATTATTGTATATCGAAAGGGGATAAAGAAGGCAGGGAGCATATATGGTTCTACAGTCATGTCGGAAACGACATGTTAAAACTGCGTAGAGCCCGGAGAGCTCCATTAAGAAATGTAATAGATACAGGGATAAGGGGGGTAGTTATTGTTGAATCCTATGGGCGTCGGATTTGTCAAGCAGAGATTGCAGATTACAAAACCGGGACAGCGAGTGTTGTCCCGGCGGACGATCCTTTCAGTTACAACAAAGACCGTGATCAAACAGGGTCTGAAATAAAACTTTTAAGAAAACACGCAAGTTCCCAAGGAGGGGGATTATGAAAAAAACCCTCACCGTATTATTACTCATCGTTTCAGCGGCATTTGCCCAGTTTTCGGGTGTAACAGGTACGACGGCCCATCCGGTCCTTAAGATTGGTTTCGGTCCTCGTGCGGCAGCCATGGGTAATGCCTATGTCGGTATGTCCACCGATATCACCGGATTGTGGTGGAATCCGGCAGGATTAAATCAGCTTAACACCTATGAAGCCATTCTATCTCATCACGAGTGGTTTCAGGGTATCAGGGACGAGTTTGTGGGCCTTGTATGGCCTCAGTCGCCCAAGAATACCTACAGCTTTGCAGTGAACTTTACAAGCACGGTAGGCATCGAACATTGGGATGAAAACAACCTCCCTGTCGGAAGCACCGATTCCTCGGTTACCTACATCTCAGCTTATGAGGCAATGTTTGTCGGCGCCTTTACCCGGCAGATAACCCCTCAATTAGGTATAGGAGTAGGTTTCAAAGGAATCTACGAAAATCTTTACCAGAGTTCGGGCTTCGGTGGTGGTGCGGATGTAGGTCTGCACTTTCAGGCTTCGCCCAGCCTGGGTCTCGGAGCCGTGGTTCAGAACCTCGGCGTCGTGGCTTACGGAAGCGGGGTAAATCTCAATCCGATTCAGGCTCAGTTAGGGGCGGCTCTCAGCCTTGACTTCATGAGCGGGTTAAATCTTTTAGCCGATGTTCGCATACCGATGGATAACAATGTGAGTGTTCACCTCGGTGGCGAGATATGGCCGATGGAGATGCTTGCCGCCCGTGTAGGCTTCCAGACAGGACCCCAGAGTCTCTTTAAGACGATTACGGAACTGGAGGAGTCCTGGACATCTGATCAGGCTGGTCTTGGAGCACTGGCAGGTTTGACCGGCGGAGTCGGAATAGTCCTCGATCAATACCGGATTGATTATACACTGGCACCTTACGGAATGTTGGGGCTTACCCACAGGATTGCAGTTATAGCAGCCTTTGGTGAGCGTCCTCGCTTCGGCGGAGTTATCGTGAAGGTAATCGATGCCGAGACGAAACAGCCACTTGCAGCAACCATTGAATTGGGAGGTCTGGTTCGTGCAACACATGAAACCGACCCTCAAGGTCGCTGGGAACGTAAGGGTTTGAACAGCGGCACGGTTGAAGCTACCGCGAGTAAGGATGAATACTATCCTAATTCCAACTCTACCGAGATCGAACCCGGGAAAACATCCGAACTCGTAATTGCCCTTTCGAGGATTCCGCCGGGAGGCATCGAAGGTCAAGTTACAGATGTTAAGACCAACGAGCCTCTGGTTGCAACCATCTTCTATGAAGGACCAAACGAGATCGAGGGTGAAGTGAAAACCGATGAACAGGGCAACTATACTATTCCTTCGCTATACCGCGGTGAATACGCTCTCTATGCGAAACCCGATCATGAAAAGTACTTCCCCCAAGATGCAGATGTGACGGTAGATGCAGGTGAGAAAACCACCAAGGACTTCGCGCTTCTGCGTGAAAAGGTAACTATCGTATTCCACAACATCCAGTTCGAAACCGGTGAAGCCAGACTCTTACCTGAGTTCTACGACGTTCTCGACCACATAGGTAAGATTCTCGTTGATAATCCCACCATCAAGGTCGAGCTTGGCGGTCATACCGACCCGCGTCCCATCGAGACACCTGAGTTCCCTGACAACATGGCTCTGTCCCAGGGTCGTGTAGATGCCGTACGCAAGTATCTGATCGATAAGTTCAATATCAACGAGGAAAGACTGGTGGCTAAAGGATACGGAGAGACAAAGCCTATTGCATCCAATGAGACTGAAGAGGGAATGGCTAAGAACCGCCGAGTAGAATTTAAGGTTCTTACCGGTATCGAGTACTACCACGAGATACGACAAACCAGTCCTGACAGACGACGTAGAGGCGGAGACGAAGACGAAAACGAAACCGAATAGAAGGTAGATAAATTGCTTCCATTTCTGTAATTGTATTACGGAAGTGGGAGGGAAAACAATCAAGCGGGGCCGTAATAAAATACGGCTCCGTTTTTTTTACAGTTCAGGCGCAGGCAGTGAAATTGCAAGCCATAAACAGTCAACTCGATTGACAAAATTTGAGTTCCTTATATGGGTATTGATCACATCTTCCTTTTTGATAACAGGTTAAAGGTTGCAGGAAATTGACATTTTTACCCCTTGACAGTATGTCAGGATCGGTTATACTTCATTAGTAACGGATTGCGGATGTAGCTCAGACGGTAGAGCACAGGCTTCCCAAGCCTGTGGCCGCGGGTTCGAATCCCGTCGTCCGCTTAGCAAACCATTGGAGGCTAGATGACAAGTTTTGTGCTAGTACTGGCGTTAATAAATTCGACAGGTATGGAAGTTGAATGGACTAATAAGACAATACACTTCTACGGGCCGGTCAATCTGGATTCGGATACTTCCTACTTAACCGAACTTAACTCATGTCTGGATTCATTGCTTAGTACTATTCCCCTTGATGCGGAACGAAACATGTCCGATGTAGCCAACCAATCCCGCGAGGTTGACAACTATTTTCAAACAGCACTTTCATATGCACAGATAGTTTCAACTCGTTACTCGACGTCCGGTAAGGTGCAGAACGAATACGTGATAAGTCTAGTCGGGCCGTTTATCGAGGAGTTTATTCCTCGTTCCAGTCCTTCGTTTAATATGCGGGGTGGCAGTGAGCCTAATGCAATGGAAGAAGATGCAATTCCGTCTATCCCAAATACCGGGTTTGTTATCGATGCCCGAGGAACAGGTTTCCGTCCGGGTTTGTTACCACGTCTTCTTGATGCCGACGGCAATGTACTATTCGATGCCGGTATGGTAGAAAGGGGGGTGATTAACGAAAGGGGCTATCTGCAGTACGCGTACTCTCCCCGCCAGGCGCTGGAAACTCGTGAGCTGGGACTGAATCCTTTAAGGATCGTTGCTGAAGGCGCGGCCGGAACCAACCAATGCGATCTTATACTTCCGGCTTCTGCTACAGAAGAGATAACCGGATCTGCACTCAATATGCGCTTGCTGTCTGAGTGCCGGGTTATGATTATTATTGATCGTCAATGAACTTCTGAGCTGCGATTTGTTTTAGTTTTTACCACCGAGGATCAGGTCGGTGTGTAAATGGAAAGTAATCACGGAGGGTATGGGTTAATTACCCCTAACCGGAATAAGATGTGAGGTGGGGGGCTTTTTTAGGATGTACAGAAAGTGTAACCGATTACATTATCTGTTAATCCGAATCCTTTTTAGACGTTGAGTCTGATCCTTCTTTACTTTCAGGGGATTTAACAGATTTTCGTTTGTAATCATTTTCGTAGAACCCGGCACCTTTAAGAATTAATCCAGCACCCGGGCCGATTACGCGCTGCAATCTACCGCCGCATTTCGGGCACTTTTTTAACGGTTTTTCAGATATGCCCTGGAAACGCTCGAATTCGTGCCCACATTTTTTACATCGATACTCGTAAGTCGGCATACAGGTGAAAGTATAGGTCGATTGATGGGGGTGTCAAGTAAACGATGTTCCTGTATCCATCTTAGGTCATTGATTCTATGAATTCTATTAGCGCCTACCGAAACCTTTTTTGAACCCCGCGGCCTGATGCAGCCGCGGGGTAAAGAGGAGGCATTTAGTGTTTAGGTCTTTTACTTCTGAGTGTTATAATCCCTTACGGTATCAGCCTTTGTGATATTATGAACCTTCGCTTCAAGCTTACGGATTATTTCCCTTTTTATCCTTTCCTTTTCGTCTACAGGTTTTACCTTCAAATCCATCTCTCATTCCTTTCTGTACTTTACCAAGCAAAACCTATGCCAAATTAATTTTTCAAGTTTAAGGTCCTTTTTGACGGAAGATAGGTTGCTTGTTGCTTTGTGTCAGCTGTATTTAATTATCAATAAGTGTAAACAGGATGTATTTATGAGAAAAAAATGGCCGGTATCAGGCCGGCCAACTTGGGTTAATGAATCTGGTTACCCCTCGGGGGAGAAATCGTCCTTGCCGGCTCCGCAAACCGGACAAACCCAGCCGTCGGGTATATCCTCAAACTTGGTTCCCGGTGCAATATTGTTATCGGGATCGCCAACCTCTGGATCGTAAACGTATCCGCATACGTCGCAAACATATTTTTTCATCTTGACTCCTTGTTTTCATTTCGATTCCAGCCGGTAATAATATTCAGCTAGAATATAATTTCAACCAAATCACGGGGTTCCAGTCTGAAAGCTGAACCCTTGCCCTGGAAAAAACCGTGTTCTGCTATCAAGTGAACATTCAAATCCGCCCACTGTATACTCTTGCCCGAATCAGTCCTCTCCACGGTAATAACCGTCTTGTCTGCCCTGAAGGCATGGGGCCAGGGGCAGGCTATGATGCCCCGTGCATCCGAAGCCCAGGCAAGAAGGTTCTTATCAACATCGACCCAGTCGCCCAGACCTTTACGGGCTGCGTCAGTAATCTCCTGCATCCTTGCAGCAATCTGTTTCATTGTGTAGCCCAGGCTGGCAACCACGCTGGCGTCGGCATCCAATATCTCATAGAGGCTGCGCTTATCATCACCGAGGAATCCTCTCGCCGATAATCTCGACGAACGCAAGGTTTGCTCTAACCGTTCCAGCTGGGGTGATTTCTTCATCTTGAACCTTTTGTAACCACAGAGGCTCTGAGACACAGAGTTGTTAAAAAAGATTCCTTACACTCTGTGCTTCCGTGTCTCTGTGGTTGTTTTTTTATTAAATCCCAGAAGGAAGCATCATGCAAATTTATCATAGAATATCCTTTCGGCGGGTATGCCCGAGTCGGTCAGAACTGCAACCGAGGCGTCTATCATCCCGGGTGAACCGCAAAGATAGCCCTCGTATTCCGATGCGTCTTTCTGGGAATCGAGATATCTGGCAACCACCTCGGTTATTCTGCCGGTTTCGCCTTTCCAGTCATCTTTCTCCTCAGGCTGGGACAGGGCGGGTACGAAGCGGAAATCCGGTATCTCCTTCTCGAACGCCTCCATCTCATCGGTCATGAACAGATCTTTTAACGCTCGTACCCCGAAGAAGAATATGCCTTTCCTGTTAACACCATCATTGGCGATCTGGTGCAGCAGGCACTTGATGGGCGCGATGCCTGAACCCCCGGCGATGAATATCATGGACGCCCGGGTGTCAGTCAGCCCGAACTCGCCGTAGGGTCCGTTTATTAAAATCTCGTCTCCCTCGGCAAGGTGCTCGAAGATGTAGGTGGTGCAGATACCGCCGGGGACCTTGCGGATAACCAGCTCGACATACCCTTCGTCTTTCGGGTCAGATGAAATCGAATACGCCCGGTAAACCTCTCCCGGGCTGCCCTTGTATTTCGGGGCCCGGAACTGAATGTACTGTCCGGGTGTATACTTCATGGGTTCGGGCAGTTTTAATCGCAGCTCCTTGATGTCATAGGTCAGATCTTTAATCCTTTCACACACACAGTTATACTCCTTGATTGCCAGCAGTTCTTCTGGGATAGCAATCTTGAGCTCCTGTCTGACCTTTACCTGGCATGCAAGGCGAACCCCTTCTTTTCGTTCGGTATCGTCGAGATAGGGTTCCTCTGTGGGAAGGATCGGTCCCACCCCTTCGGCAACCTTTACCTTGCAGTAGGCGCACGTCCCGCGCCCGCCGCAGGCAGAGGGGATGAATATCTTCTGCGAAGCCAATGTCTCCAGCAGGGAGCCCCCTCCCTGAACAGTCAACTCCTTATCTCCTTTGTTGATATCGATCTTGACCTCTCCGTAGTTGGCTATGAAGCGCTCGGCTATCACCAGGAGCAGTGCCAGGAACGCACCAACCCCGGAAATGACACCCACCGAAATCAACGCACTTCTGAGAACCTCACTCACTCCGGTTCCTCCGTCAATTTCTCCACCAGTGTATCACGAGCAACATCTTCGGCAGGAACCTCATCGGTAACCACCCGGGCGGTCTCCTCCGTCTCAGGCTGTTTTCGCTCAGAAGAAAGCACCCCGGTGAAGCCGATGAACGCCAGGGCCATGAATCCGGCGATGATCAACGTAATCCCCGGTCCCTGCAATCCCTCGGGTATCTTGGCATTGCTTAATTTCTCCCTTATCCCGGCCATGGCCACTATGGCCAGCATCCAGCCCAATCCGGAACCAAGCCCGAACGCCACACCTTCGGCGAAGTTGTAGTCGCGGATGACCATGAACAGGGACGCGCCCAGGATGGCGCAGTTGACCGTAATCAGGGGCAGGAATATCCCCAGGTTCTGGTAAAGAACAGGGGAGAAGCGCTCGATGACCATCTCCACGAACTGCACGAAGGCGGCGATGATTACGATGAACACCAGGAATCTCAGGTAGTACAGGTTGAAAGGCAGGAGGATGTATTTGAAGGCCACCCAGTCCAGGGCAACGGTGAAGGTCATCACGAACACCACCGCGAATCCCAGGCCGACCGCGGTCTTGACCTGTCTGGATACCGAAAGGAACGAGCACATACCCAGGAACCGGGCCAGCAGGATGTTTTCGGTAAACACCGCGGCGAACAGTACGGTCACCAGGTGCAGAACCTCGACACCAAAGTTCATTTCTTACCTCCTGCAGCGTGGTCTTCACCCCTTTTCTTAATCGACCGGAACAGCCATACAATCACTGCTAATGTGAAGAACGCGCCCGGTGGCATGACCATGATTATCCATCGGTCGAACGCAGGTGAGGCGAAGAAGGGGATGGGGAATCCCAGGATAGACCCCATGCCCAGAAGCTCCCTGACCACAGATACCGCGAGGAGAACGAAGGAGTAGCCCAGACCTGAGAAGAACCCGTCAATCATCGATTTTATAGGGGGGTTGGAGCCGGCGAACGCCTCGGCCCGGCCCATGATGATGCAGTTGGTGATTATTAACCCGACATATGGGCCCAGACTGCGGCTCATGTCGGGCCAGTAGGCGGCAAGCACCCGGTCGAAAAGTATGACGTAGAATGCGATTATAAGGGTCTGCACCATCATTCTCACCCGGCGGGGGGTGATGTTCCGCAGAAGGGATACGGTCAGTCCGGACAACGCGGTTGTGAACACCAGGGCGGCGCTCATCACCAGGGTATTAAGCACCAGGTTGGTCACCGCCAGGGCGGAGCAGATGCCCAGCACCTGGGTGAACACCGGGTTATCGGACCACAGGCCGTCCTTTATTATCTGTACTGCAGACTTCTGCTGTGCCATCAGCGTACCCCCATCCTTACCTGCCATTCCGTCAATTTATCGTTCATGAACCTGCCTAACCGGGTGGAGGTCTGGGTAGCGCCGGTCACCGCGTGCACCGAATTCTCATCAAGTTCAGCGCTCACCGATCTGATCTCTATCGGGATCCCTTCCTCTGACAACAGCTTACCCTCGAACTGACTGCGGAACGGTTTATTCACGATCTCGCCTCCCAGCCCCGGGGTCTCCTCCTGCTGGTAGAACGCAATCCCGGTAATCATCCTCTTATCCGCCGCTATCCCTATCACACCCTTTATAGGCGCCCAGAATCCCTGGCCTTCTATCGGAAGCAGATAGGCAACCAGCTTACCGTCCTGTATAAACCTCAAAGCTCCTGCAGTACCCTCCGCAGAATCCGCGACCAGCTCTGTATACATATTGTGATTCCGGGTCGGATTCATCGGCTCCGGCAGTTCGGCAGGCGAAGCCTCCAAAGCAGCGCGCTCGAAGGCTATCTGGGCGTTGGCTTCGACCCTGGGCTGGGTGAAAGCGCCGAATACCACCAGGATAGCCACGAAGAAAACCGAGGCTAAAAACATGAAAAGAACCGGATACCAGGCCTTTTCCTTGATGCTCATCGCCTCTCCTTAAAGGGGATTTTAAACCACAGATTCCACAGATTAACACAGATTTTTAATCGAGTAGGGGCTACACATACGTCGTTGATGCAAACTCTGTGTTCTTTATGCCTCTGCTGTTTCATAATCATTATCGTACAGTTTCCTCAGCTCTAGCCAGGTTTTCGTTTTTTTTCTTTTTCGCCTGCTTGAACGCGTAGTCGAGTATGGGAGCGAACATATTTGCAAGCAGTATCGAGAACATGAGCCCCCCGTTGAACACCGAGAAGTTGCGGATAACGAAGGTGGAGGACGCTATTATCGCACCGTAGATAAGCTGTGCCCCCAAAGTCTTAGGCGCCGACACCGGGTCGGTGGCCATGAAGAACGCCCCGAACAGGAATCCCCCGCCCATCACCGCGACCAGTGCGCCGGGCGCGTTGGGCATTCCTGCCAGATCGGCTACGAGATTGGCCAGGGCGTAGGTACCCACTGTCATTGCGACTATCTTCCAGTTGGCGGTTCTGGACACCAGAAGATAAATTCCCCCAATCAATATCGCGATGACCGAGGTGACGCCCATGGAACCGGCGAGGTTGCCGACCAAAAGATCGAGTAGGCGTGGAGCTTCGATCAAACCTTGTTTCATAAGACCCATGGGCGAAGCCGAGGTGATGACGTCGGGACTGATTGCGGTACTCCACTGCCCCAGTGCTCCCCATGGAAATGACGCGGCCGGGGACCATGATGCCGTCATTGCAACCGGGAAGGAAACGTAGCAGAACGCCCTGCCCACCATGGCGGGATTGAAGATATTGCGTCCGAATCCGCCGAACACCATCTTGCCGAATAAAATCGCGAACACTATCCCGATCACCACCACGTGCCAGGGCACGGTAGGGGGGAGTATGAGGGCGTAGATGATGGCGGATACGAACACCGCCTCGGAGACCGGCTGCCTGCGTTTGAGAAGGAACAGGAATTCGGTCAGAAACGCGGCGGTGACCGAGACAGCAATCACCGCGGCGGAGCGCCATCCGAAAAAGTAGATAGACGCCAGGATGCAGGGTATCAACCCGATTATAACCCTGCGCATGATTACTTGTTTTTGAAGAATCTTCCTCGGTTTCTTCTCAGGTGGATTCATAAGCAACCGATACTATCCGGGCTGGTGTTATTGTCAAGTATCTTAGCATAACTTAACTTTACACCTCGTAACTTGACACCAACTGTATGCGTCATAGTATTTAATATGCACCAGCAAAAAAGCTCCGGGGCAAGGGTGTGGTTTTTTACGATACTTATCACCTACATCGCTGTGATGGCAGTACTCGACCTGTCCCACATACTCAGAGAAATTGGCCTGCTCGATACCGGTAAAATAGGCGATATATGGCTGTACATCGGATTCATGGAGGATTTCGTAACGGCAGGGGTAGGCATCACAGGCGGGATATTTCTTTTTATGGCCCGCATCAGAGCTGAAAAGGGGGGTGTAGAAGGCACGATTCTGCTTCTGACCGGTCTGGTTGCACTGTTCTTTGGACTTGCCAGTGTCATGACGGGTGTGACGGACGCACTGGGTGATCAAACTTATCTGTCCGTGGATTCACCCGGAATTCTTACCTTTATCGCGCCGTCGATAGGGTTCGGTGTAGCAGCGATATCGACAATAATAATCGTAGTTATCCTGATTCGGAACAGCTACTGGATACTTTCCAGGACGGAATTAATAGTAACCTCTGTAGTATCTATACTGATACTTGCCGGGATGATACTATTCGTATTCCTTCCCATAACTTCAATCGAGCTCAGCGGGATAATGAAAGTAGTAACAGGTGTCTTTTCCCTCGTATGTGTTTTAGCCTTTACAGGTACGGTTTTTGCGATAATCGCCTTCGGCAGGGGAAGGGGTGCGAGATACTGGCGAAGCCTTACGGTGGGTATTATGTTTCTGTCCTTCTCCGGGCTTCTTTCGATATTCACTATAGCAACCGACAATAGTGACTGGATGGGATTACCTTTATTGGGATTAACCGTCGGAGTAGCGCTTCTGGCGCGAGCGGGATATCATAGATGGAAGAGATTAAGGTTTTAGACGTCGGTGTTCGCGGAACGATATTTACCGTATTCGGTGAATGGCTTAAAGGAAAGTTGGGTGAAGATAAGCTGAATCGGTTCAAGGGTTTACTTCAGGCTGAAACAGCTGAGCTTCTTTCCAGGGCGTCCAGGGTTAAAAGATACCCCCTGGAAAAACTCCTGGATATACTCGAGGTATCCGAAGAAAAGTTGGCAATTTCAGCATGGGATGAGTTCGGGGTTTATCTCTGTGAACATTCACTTTCAACCAGGTTCAGTGATCTTGCCGCCTACCTTGATCCCGAGACATTCATCAGACGCATACCTCTTTTCTGGTCTAGATACTTCGATGCAGGCAAGATGAGGGTCGCGGAGCTTTCAGATGACAGAGCGCAATTAAAGCTAGATGAACCTTTTGGCGATGAAAGGATTGTACTCATATTCAACGGCTGGTTCAGGCAGGCTTTAAGCATGATGAGGGCTTCGGAGATCAACGTGGAAAGTGAAGGTTTTTCCTGGTCGCTTTCGTGGAGGTGGGATAAATAATTCACTCCACGGGATCGCTGAGGGGATCCAGATGAGACGCCCCAAGGGATTACCTCAACACGACTAATTTCGTTTTTTGAGTATATCCTTCCGAATCAACCCGGACAAAATACACGCCCGAAGGTATATCCACAGCCTGCCAGGAACCCTTTCCGTGGATTACTTCTTCGGTGAGTTTGCGACCAGCTGAGTTGTAGAGGGTTAAAGTTGCCTTGTCGGGAACTTCGAAGCTCAATCGGTTGAGGGTGGCGGTGAGTTCGATTGGTGATATGGTGACAGGTTCTTCTTCGATTCCGGCCGGCATGTCCCAATCCGATATCATTGCCCAGGCTTCGAGGATGGTGTCGGAATTGAGGCGAGAGTATGCCCATACAATTCTATCATTGTTTACAGCTACCGAAGGTGGTTGCCGGAACCATGTCCCACCAACCGTATCCTCGCCCCAGGGGGGGGTAAACTCGAAACTGTAGGTATTACGCACTACCTGGTGAACGGGTGCTGGACCGACTTCACCAAGAAGCCCGACCTGGTGTTTCCATTTGAAACTCATGTTGTGCGAATAATGGTAACTTCTCGTATAAGCGAAAACGAAATCGCTAACGTTATCACCGGGTGTTGGGGGGTCCACGTCAAGTGAGTACATACCAGACATATTCTGAAGAGAACTCCATTCGTCATCTGGTAGGAGGTGGTCGCACAGATAGTGTGGAGTTAAACCTTTGTCAGAAAAAACCCTAGCTTGAAGGTCATACGATACCCGTCCTACGAGAAAATCTGGCCAAAAAAGAACGAAACGATCATTGTCTAGCCAGAAAGGCTTGATTCTAGAGGGGTCGTGAAAGAATGTATCTCCATCGTCCGGTCGGTGCCCCATCGGATCCCACGGGAGTATAGGTTCGTTATTTGCATCGAATACCTGGAACTTAGGTAAAACGTAATCATCACTACTCGTCAAGAAATCCAACCAGGTAACTACGAGGTCTCCATTGTCGGCAAGCGCAACCTGAGGAACGTGAAAATCAACACGCTCTCCACCGAAGTCATCGGCATGCGGGAAGAATGGATCACCTTTAGGATTACCATCGGCATCAAAACGCTGAGCTCGAATACAAGAGTAGTAAATCAACTGACCCTGACACCACGCGATTACAAAATCCCCGTTACTCGCTACGCTTAGATCTAGAGGGCGCCCGAAATCTTTGAGATAAATATCGTCTACAAGTGTTTTTGCCGAACCCAGAGGTGCACCATCCCTGTCAAAACGCTGGAAACGCAGGTGAGAGAGTTTCTCGCTGCTTTGGGTTCGATTGTCTACCCAGACCAAATACGTATTACCCGCAGAATCCATCTCTATACACGGATAGTATAAACCAACCGTATCGTCAGTTTTCTCAATACGGTAAGGTTCTATCAACGGTGTTCCGTCGGCATCAAAGAAACGTACGAAAAGGTTACAGCTGTCCTCATTTTCCTCCTGACCCAGGCTGTCCAGCCAGGCCACGGCAAACCTACCATCTTGAGCCATGTCGACCCGTAGGAAAGCCTGATGATACCCAAGTTCAGCTTCGGCAATTCTGAAGGGTTGAACCAGTACACCCCCGAAAAGGAATATGTTGAATAAAGTAAGGGTCTTGTATAGTTGAATAACGAGGGTATACTGAGCAATGCATTGT
>WJJO01000055.1 GCA_014729665.1 Caldifarciminota bacterium | reverse complement strand
CTCTAGTAATGTTACCATTTCGGGATACGGACGGTTCGACGATGATGTTCAAACCTCCCTTAGCATCTCCACCCGGCAGGCGCTTCCACCCAGACTTATAGTCGACGTCGAACTATTCGACGACAACAACGATGGTACATTCGACCTTGGAGAGCAGATAGGGTTCAACGTGACGGTCACCAACCAGGGACGCGGCGAAGCATACCGGGTAGGGGTAGAGGTTTCAGGCCTGGGCGGTTCATTGAGGGATTCCAGGAGTCTGGGAACCATTGCACCCGGGGCCAGCAAGAACGCTAGAATTAAGTTCCAGATGCCCAAAAGCCACCGGCAAGGTGAGGAGAAGTTCAAGATAACTCTCTCAGAAGCAGGCGGCAACGCGCCTGCCCCCCAGTTTGAAACCGCGTTCGTGGGCAGTAGGGCGGCTGTGGCTTTAAACGCCTGGGTCGAAGTAGATGACGATGACCGCGGGGTATCACAAGGCGACGGCGACGGGGCCATTGAAAAAGGCGAGACGGTTGAACTGCACGTTCACGCGACCAACAACGGAAGTGCGGTTGCCAGGGACGTAAGGGCGGTGCTTTCTTCAGACCAGCTGGGCATAAGCCTTATTACGCACGCGGCAGGTTTGGGGGATCTCCAGGCCGGCGACAGCAAGGAAGCAACCCTGGTATTCACGGTGAAGCAGGATTTCAGGGGAAAGGACCTGGACTTCGATCTAAAGTTGATGGAGGAAAGCGGTACGTTTCCTTCCAACACGGACCTGGCTTATGTTCTGGGCATGCCGGCAGGCGGCGGTCCCCCCGGTGGTGGAGGAACTCGCCGTAACGCATACGCCCTGGTTGTGGGTATATCGCGCTACCAGGACTACGAAACCAACACTTCATTGTCACTGTTGCGCTACGCCGAGGACGACGCGCGAGAAATCCACCGGTTGCTTACCGATCCAGATATCGGTGGTATACCTAAGGAGAATGCTTTTCTCCTCGTTGGGTCTCAGGCGACAACAAACGAAATAAGAGGCAAGTTAGTCAGTCTCGAACAAAAGCTAAAGCCGGGAGACTACCTATACGTATTCCTTTCAGGCCACGGTTTTCCGGGTAAGGATGCCTCGGACAGGCGCAGACCTTACTTCCTTCCTTACGACGCTATCACCACTAACGCGAATTCGATGAGCCAAACCTCATTATCCATGCACGACATCAAGTCAACCATGAACCTCAGCCAGGCTGAAGGAGTAGCGGTATGGGTCAACGCCTGCTTCTTTGCTCACCCCGAGGGTACAGCCCCGGTGGTCATGACCGAGTATAAGGTGGAGGGTTTGGAGCCTAACCGGTCGTTGGTTTCTGCTTCGCAGTCGGACCAATCTGCATACGAGGTGGAGGAGTTAAGGCATTCGATCTTCGCCTATCACCTTGCCGAGGCCCTTCGTGGCGAGGCTGATTCTGATGACGACGGTTGGGTGGAAACAGAAGAAATCTACGATTATCTTGAACAAAAGGTTGAAGCATCCGCCTGGAAATACCAGCAAACAAACCAGAATCCCACTCAGTGGGGCCAGGGCGAATTCAGGGTAACCAAGGTTGAGGAGTAAGGAGATGATGATTAAAACAAATATCATGATCTGCATTTACTTTCTCATAATGACAGCATTCCCGGGGGCAACCGTCTACGCCCGGGAAGGGGTTGAAGAACTTCTCATAATCTGGGGAACTGCCGTAAACATCCAACAGGAAGACGGGAGTTTTCAGGAATATCCGCTGGTAGACACCACGAGGATTGACGTAACAGGCTGGCAGCCGGGTGAAAGGTTCGTAGATCTTTCAGGCTTCAGGTACCCCTGGAACGGGGAAAGCGTAATCGACTACGAATCGGAACTGAACTACCTAAATGTCAACGGTAAGTGTGTCGGCCTCAGCCTGCCGGTACTCGATACCCTCATGGAGATAGATACACCTGCTATAGTAACGGTATCAGCCGGTGTGCTGGACATCGAGGAATTGAAACACTTTCCCAATGTTGTTGCCCTGGAATTGGGCAGGATCGGGCTGGAGGACAGGGATATCGATCTCTCCGCGTTCCTGCATCTGAGATCGTTCGAACTGCGGCCGTCTTACTTGTGGACCGAAAAGGAACATATGAAAGTTATCAGGTATCTCGAACCGCTCAGCGAGTTAAGGGAGCTTCGTTTAACGTCGATAAATATGACTGCCTCAGACACGAGAAGGTTATCGAACTTGAAAGATCTTATCGTCCTGGATCTTTCGAATACCTCCCTCAACTGCAGGAAGCTGAGGTTCTTAATAAACCTTGAGAATATTGAGGAGTTCGATTTAAGCTACACTAACGTTGATGACAAGGTATGGCGATGGATTGCCAAGGCGCCTTCACTCGAGGTACTCGACCTAAACGGCACGGATATTAGCAAGGTCGGTTCAGGGAATGCAAGCTTACGTGATCTAAACTTGAGCTTTACGGATGTAGACGATGACGGGTTAAAGACAATCGAGCAATTCCAGGACCTTGAAAGGCTGGACTTATGGGGAACACCGCTGACCGACGAAGGGTTGGTTCATCTGAAGGGATTGGAGAATCTCAAATATCTGGATATCGGGGGTACACTTATAACAGATAAGGGGCTAACAGATATCGCAGGCCTCACAAATTTAGAGGAGCTGATTCTGACGTATACCGGCATCTCAGATACCGGCTTGGAATACCTGGGAAGTCTTGAAAATCTTAAAGAACTTAAGGTTGAAGGAACGGAGATTACGTACGAAGGTTTAACAAGGCTTGCAACTTTCCTGCCTGAGTTGGATATAACTGACAACACATTCAATATAGAAGGTGATCTTTCGTATACCGATATCCTTGAATCGAAGCTGCCAGGGTTTCCAAAGCGGTTACAGAAAAAGTGTAAAAGCCCGGTACAAATTACGATTAGATTCCAGGTCGATGCTGAAGGCAATTTCCTGCCCGGAATGGAGGTTACATCCAGCTCTGGATTTCCTAAGCTGGACAAAAATGCACTCAAGGCGCTAAGGGATTACAAGTTCAAACCCGATAAAACCAAAGAACCCAGGAAAGGCATAATTACCTTTTCCTTTGCTCTAGGAGGTTAAAAATGTTTAATAAACCATGTAATAGGCTGCTATTAGCATTCATCCTGACTTTCCTTACAGGTTTCACACAAGCTTCCGCCCAAACAGAACAGGATGCCTTTGAAGGTTACATCGAACAGTTGGCAGAGAGAAACTCGAAGCAGCGAATCGCAGCAATAGACTCCCTTATCCAGCTCGGGGATCTGCGTGCAGTTGAACCCTTGATAGATGTTGTAAAGAATGCTGATGAAACATGGACCGTTAAGGAGAAGGCTGCAGCCGCTTTAGGCGCGTTTGCAGATAAACGCGCTGTCCAGCCCCTTACAGTAGTCTTGAACGATGTTGAGGCAAACCTTTACGTTCGCTGCAAGGCAGCATACGCCCTCGGGGAGATAGGCGACTTAAGGTCGATAGAACCGCTTATTGCAGCACTTAAAGACAGGAACTCGCATCTGCGTACAAATGCGGCTGCCGCCTTGGGTAAGTTGAAATCATCCGAAGCTGTTAATCCGCTTATTTCTCTACTTTCAGATGAAGACACCGAGGTTCAAGACAGTGCAATAATTGCCCTTGTGAGAATTGGCTCACCATCTATCGAACCTGCCGTCTCGGCATTATCGAACTCTGATAAGGAATTCCGGGATAATGCCGTCAAGGTTCTGGTTAATATCGGTAAACCTTCGGTCGACTATCTTGTTGAGGCCATTAAAAGTGAAGACGTGAATAGGAGGGTTTACGCATCACAAGCCCTGGTTCAAATAGGAGATGCATCAATAGAGCCGTTGATAGACGTTCTGGAATACACACCTTCCGATATGCGATTAAATGTCCAGGATGCAACCGCGCCTTTGATTAAAATCGGTGCACCCTGTGTTGAACCATTGATCGAAGCGTTGAAGGACAACTCGTCCGTGGTTCGCGAAAAAGCAACCAATACCTTAATCAGGATAGGAAACCCTTCGGTTGCCCCGTTGATTAATGCCCTGGAATCCGGAAATGCGTATATACGCATACACTCTGCAGAAGCCTTAGGTGAACTGGGTCACCCGGATGCCATCGAACCCCTCTGCGACGCCTTGAAGGACAACAATCAACGAGTGCGTAAGAATGCAAGGGATGCGCTTTTTAAGATCGGCTCTCCAGCAGGCGAGGCATTGATAGTATCTCTAGATGACAACAATCCCTACAAGCGGAGTAACGCGGCTGAACTTCTTGGTGCCCTGCAATACAGGAACGCGGTAGAGCCTCTAACGACTGCGCTTAATGATATTGATCCGGGTGTTCGGGCTAATGCCGCATCATCCCTCGGAGAATTTGATGACTTGAGCACGGTGGAACCTTTGATTGAAGCCCTGGGAGACGGATACCCTTCTGTCCGGGCAGAGGCTGCAAAGTCGCTAGGAATCATCAACGATCCCCGTTCTGTAGAACCTCTAACGCGGGCTCTCCGGTCCGGCTCTGCAGAGGTCAGGGAAAGCG
>WJJO01000054.1 GCA_014729665.1 Caldifarciminota bacterium | reverse complement strand
GACTTCAGTTCTATTATCCTCAGTACGTCGTGGCATCTATCCTTGTTCTTCCTTCTATCGTGATAACTATCCTGTTGGGCAGACAGACGATGCTCCGGCCCGTTCTTGAAATCTTGCCTTGTCTTACGCAAAGCTTACGCGGACACGAAGCCTGGGCCACCCATACAGAGCCGTCCTCGATCTTGATCTTTGTTTCACCTGCAGGACCGGACACCGAGACGAGGGTATCCTTCATACTCAGTGCATACTCCTGCTCAGGGGTGGTTATCCTTATCCCCGACGGTTTATCTTTTGAGTTCAAACGGCATGTCAGAAACCATGTCCCTGCTCCTGCAAGCAAGAAAAACAGTATCAGGATTATGTCGCCGGGTTTGCAGAACCGTTTCACAGTATCAAATCGACCTCACGTCCGCAGGACGAGCAGCGATTTGCCGAAATCCCCGTGATTCGCGACTGGAATCCCGTCCTCTCAACGAGCAGGTTACCGCAGGAGGGGCAGTGAGTATTCAGTCCTTCCGCAAGCAGCACGTTCCCGAGGTAGACGTATGCAAGACGTGAGCGCGCCTGTTCGAACGCATGCAGCATCGTGTCGACCGGTGTTGCAGGCGCCGGATAACCGCCGTGGGGATAGTAGCGTGAGATGTGGAAGGGTATGGTCGGGTCAAGGGATTCGATAAAGGACACAATCTCAGCGATTTGTTCTTCCGAATCGTTGCCGTCAGGGATCAGGAGGTTGGTTACCTCCAGGAACGCGCCCGAACGGTAAAGCATCCTTACCGTCCTCAGCGTGCTTTCGAGATCACCCTTAAGGACCTTCGAGTAGAAATCACGGTCTCCCTTGATATCTATGTTTGCCGCATCGATGTACGGGAGGAGCATCTTCAAAGGCTCTTCCTCTATGGTTCCGTTCGACACGATTACGTTGTAAAGACCGGCCTTGTGAGCGGCCTTTGCAGATTCCAGAACGTACTCGAACCAGACCAGGGGTTCTGTGTACGTGTAGGCAATACCAGCCGAACCGCTGCGCGTGGTCAGTGCAACCAGTTCGTCAGGATCGATAGACTCCCTTGGCCGCAAGGGCCTGCGGGATATCTCGGCGTTCTGACAGAAGGGGCAAGCAAGGTTGCAGCCCGGGGCGGCGACCGATAGTACGTCGGTTCCGGGATGGAAGTGGTAAAGGGGTTTTTTCTCTATAGGGTCCATGTGCGCCGATATTACCTTCCCGTACGTCTCCGCGATCAACCTTCCTGAGACGTTGCGCCGCGCCAGGCAGAAACCCAAATCACCTTCTGCAAGAACGCAGCGGTGAAAGCATAAGGTACAGCGAATCTTGCCCTCACCCGCAGGTTCGAAAAATAAAGCCTCCTTCACTGCACGGCCTTCAGTTCCGGGAATCCCGTGGTCTTTTCAACGCTCATGTCACGAAGTACGACCAGTCCCTCTAATCCCTCGATTTCTTCCAGGGTGTTCAGTCCCTGCTTTCCCATGACAAACAGGGCGGTGGCCCAGGCGTCGGCCTGAAGTGCGGTTGGTGCGATTACGGTTGCAGAAATTACTTCAGCTGCCGGCCTTCCTGTTCTCGGGTCCATCAGATGGTGGTATCTCCTGCCGTCTATCTCGAAGTAGTTTTCATAATCACCGGAGGTCGCTACCGATCCCTCGATTATCTCGATTGTACCGAGCAGGCCTTCGTTCCTCGGATGCTTGATGCCTATTATCCAGTTGCCTTGCTTCCTTCCCACGCAGCGAATATCCCCCCCTGCATCGATAAGGGCTGTCCTGATGCCTTTATCGGCAAGAACCGCGGCGGCCCTGTCGACCGCATAACCCTTGGCTATAGCTGAAAGATCGAGCCCGGCGCCGTTCGTTATTATCCTGTCACCTGAGACCTCCACCGACTTCCAGTCGACAAGGGATAGAGCTTTCCCTATCTCCGTCTCAGTCGGGATGCGGTTCTCGGTCGTGTCGTAGAAACCCCATACTTGAAGAATGGGGTAAACGGTGGGATCGAACGCCCCGTTCGAAAGATTCGATATCTCAATCGATTGAGAGAGAAGACCTGCGAGTTCTTCAGAGGCTACAACGTGGTCGATACTACCACCTGTCAGGAGACTTTTTTCATTGAAATGGCTTGTTAAGGTTTCTACGCGTGCTATCTCCTCGAATACCTGCTCCATGACATGCTCTAATGAGTCATCTCGATTCCCCCAAGCCTTTACCCTTACATAGGTATTCATGAAAAAACGCGTTTCTTCTAATTTACGTTCTGATTGACACCCGGAAAGAAGAAGTGATATTAGGAGTAGAGGAATCTTTGCGCGCATGAATGATATTACTCCTGCATGATGTAGTGTCAAGAATCATTTCATTACCGGGTTCCGGATTGACTTAAATCGCGAGTTAACTATACTATGATATGAAAAGATGCAATCCGTATATACTGCTATGTTTGTTCTTACTCACAACGTGTGGCAACCAGGCTCGCGAGAAGGCTTTCCTGGCTCAACGCACTTATGAACTGGGTTACCTAACAGGTGTGTTTTTTACACTTAATACCTCTCTGCATTTTGTAGCAGGCACACTCAGCGCGTCCGAGATTGACGTTGATGAAGAAGCGCTCAAATCATGGCGGGATTCAGGCTACCCGACGATGAAAAAGGTTTGTGATTCTATGGGTGTCGCGTTCGATACAAGCCTATCACTTTCCCTTTTTGATATCTACCGGGAAGCCTATATAACCGGTATTCTCGAAGAGGCCGATTTAGTGGAGGGACGTAGTCCGACGCCTATGGACACTATAGATGATTCGATGGTGGTAGAGATAGATGAATTGGCTCGAGCCAGGATTGCCTTTGAGAACGACCGTAGAAATCTGCTTTCGATACTGGATAAGGTGGATTTAAACCCGTAACAGAAGTCATTTTCCGTCCTTGATCAATATCGTTTCCTGCATGTTGTTAACCTTCATTATGCAGGCGTTTTCCATATTTATTCCGGATAATCAGAATAGATTATGAGTCTTTCCATGAGTCGTAAGGTCAATCTAATTTGATTAGAATCGATTCTGTAAGGCCTCTATCTTTCCGAGCTTGCCTTCAATTTTTCTGTAAATGATTTTATAGTCGTTCTCCGGATACTCGTCAAGCATAGCTTCTAGTATCTCCGTGGCTTCATCAAGCCTATTCGAAAGAATCATGCATCGGGCAGCACCTAGTTTGGCAAAAGGGATGAAGGATGATTCAGGATACTTCTCAGGTAACTTAAGGTATGTATTTACGGCTTCCGATAGATTGCCTTCTTCCTCCAGACAATTTGCCTGGGCATAAAATGCGGCTGGTTTTAGAAAGGACTTCTTGACCGAGTAGAGTTCCTCGAACTGAGCGTATTGTTCCCTAGCTTCGGTAAAACGCTGTTGACTGTAAAGTAATTCTCCAAGATAGTAATGAGCTTTTTGACCGGGCATACTGCGAGGGTAAGTCTGTATCAGATGGCGTAGCGAATCTTCGGCGACTTGTGGATTTTGTTGGGTTAATTGTTGGACGTTCAACAAACCCAGAGCCGCCTGAGTTGGTGCGGCTTTTTTGCCTCGACCCGTCCAATTCGAGATAACAATTGGTATAAGTACTATTATTCCTATTGCCGCAATGGTAGTTATAGTTGCCTGAACCGGGCTTTTAACGTAGTAGTGAGAAACCTTTTCCACTATCCTGGTAAAGGCATCTTCACGGTGTATGTGTTTGCGTCCTGCTCGACTATAAGCCGATGATGATCTCTTTGCCATGCAAAAACTCCTTACTTACTGTCCCACAAAAGCGTTGCAATTTTTTGTGGGAACCCCATTTTTTAATTTGCTCTAATCGATATCGTCTTTTTTTTCTACTCAATTGTTTTATACCCCCGGAGGGATTCGAACCCACGGCCTATGGTTTAGGAAACCATCGCTCTATCCTTCTGAGCTACGGGGGCTAAGCCCGAATATTAATTCTAGCTTGGTTAGGGTTAATGTCAACCGTGCCGTGTGGTTCGAATCCCTCCGGGGGTATAACCGAGAGAATGAGGTCTGACAACCGTTTGCATGAAGTGCGTAGAATCTAACCATGTTGATGTTCCTACGTTCAGTGGGTTGGTTGGGTATTGTTGCTGAAAAATAAAAAACCCCACAGACCGAGCGTGTGGGGTGAAATATGGTGAAAATGGTGAAAAAGTGGTGAAGTTTTGGTGAAATCCGCTTCCCTCTTTTCCGTTCATCCAGTCTTTATTTTGGAACCTGCATGGAACCTGCAAAGTTCTTTTGAAAGTGAAGGATTCTAAGTTCAAGATGTTTAGTTTAGAAGCGCATAAGCTAGAAGCTACGCTTGACAAGATAACTGGAAATCATATTATTTGTAACCTAGTCATTGAGGAGATATAAAGGGTGCAGATTTGTAAAGTAATACTGCTGGGGTAAGATGGGCAATAGAAAGATGAGGAGTATGAAAGACAAAAAGAAAGTTGCATCCAGTAATGAATGAGGTGACGATGTCAGAAAAGAACCATCTTGAAGAGTTCGTTCAGGAAAGGGGTAGTGATTTAACCCCAAGGCTAGCATCTAAATTCAAAGATTCGTTGGATAAAAGCTTAACTCACGAGGAAATTACTATGGAACTCCTTGCCGAGATAAATGATATTTTTAATGATAGGTTAAAGGAGTTATTCAGTGCTACTGAAGGAAATTGAAATCGTTAATTTTAGGGGTTTCAGTAAGAAAACCAAGATAAACCTAGATTCAAAATTAGTTATCATTCAAGGCCCAAATGGTCATGGTAAAACAAGTTTAGCAGAAGCTATAGAGTGGCTCTTCTTTGGAATGACTAAACGTCGAATAAGCGGCGAAAAAAACTCGATGATGGAATACAAAGGGTCTTTCGGCAATGTTCATTCTGCTGAGGAGATTATTGAAGTATCGGCAGAAGTGCAATTCCCAGATGGGTCAATTAAAGAACTCAAGCGAAGAGGTTGTTCTAAAGATGAAGAATCCCTTCAAACTTTTATCGATGGCACACAAGCAGATTTCTCCAAACTGGGTAACATGGATGATTCCTTCTATCCTGTTATAGCACAACATGCTTTACAGGATTTCATTAATTGCAAACCAAAAGACCGTAGAGATGAAATCAGTAAAGCTTTGGGCCTTGAGGAAATAACCCTTTTTAAGACTACTCTAGATAATGCACGAAGGCTATACTGCGACCCTCTGGGGCTGGACACGGGGTATGTGTAGAGATAGAATCACTAGTCTAGCAAGGAGGCGACATGAAACGCAGGAACTGGAGCACAGAAGAGAAGCAGGCAATAGTCCTGGAGGGTTTGAGAGGAATG
>WJJO01000053.1 GCA_014729665.1 Caldifarciminota bacterium | reverse complement strand
GTTTCTACGATGTATTGATTTGTAAATTCACCCGCCGTGATGGCAAGCGGGATTGAAAGGATAATAACTGCTGCTAGCGCCCTCTGACCCAAAGTACTGCGAGACTGCATGTATCCTCCTTGATTTACGGGTAGATTGTTTCGTAATTACAGTATATCACTTGATTAAGGGGGTGTCAAGGCTCCGCCCACGTTATCGCGTAGCGTAACCTCGGACCAATCGAAACCGCTGATAGCTGTCGGCTTATGGCAACTCACCCAACTTAAATCGTTAAATTTTTCACTATGATACGAATAGACTCTGTGTCTCGGTGTCTCTGTGGTTTGTTATAATCCATGTGTTGCTTCACGGACATATATATATCTACAGCCCCTTTACCCGAACAAGGTGGGTGGCGCAGGAGATGCAGGGATCGTATGCACGTGCTATCATCTCGAGTTTAAGTTCAATGTCGTCGGTGTCACCCTCCTTAATCAGGTTCCTGGCGGCAACCCTGATGTGGGATTCGAGCATGTCCAGAAACTGTGCGGTCGGGGTGATGATATCCGCCCCTACAACCTTGTCTGCCGCCACCTCGTAGTGATGGTAAAGGGTTCCACGCGGTGCCTCGACCGCGGCCGAGCCGGCACCCTTGTCACGGGAGGGCATGCAAATATCAGGATCATCCTCAATGGCAATTATCTTGTCCACCAGGCGCGGGACCTCCTCAAGCGCCCACACCGTCTCGATTGCCTGGGCAACGTTGTTGTACATGGGATTGCGAATCCATGACAGGTTGTAGCAGCGCCGGAAGTGCTCTCCTGCTTCGGCTTCGAGCCGCTCACCCAGAAGGTTGAACCGGGCAAGGGCTGAAACCATATAAGGCTTATTCTTGTAGCGGGAGCGTTTGGCCATCGAATGGGCCACCACGCGTTCGTTGGTGAGTTTGCGGTAGTCCCACCCGTTGAACTCTTCGCCCGTTGAGGTGAGGATTCGATCGCCGACCCAACCGTAGCGGTCGTGGGCGGGTTTGGTGCACATGAAGGTCATCCCTTCCTCCATATAGTTGGGTTGCCTCATGTTTCTGAGTATCTCCACACCGCGCTCCGCGTCGGGGATGAGGGCCTCGGCGGCGTACTTAAACTTGAGTAGTTCCGATTTAGAAGGATACCTGCCGAATCCTCCTATTACGGGATTCTCACCGTGTATGGGTCTTGCCGAGGTCAGTTCCATAAGCCTGACGCCGAAGCGCTTAACCCTTAATCCTGCCTGAACATCCTCGGCATAATCAGGAACCATGTGAACGGCTGACGGGAAACCCAGGTAGTCGGGAAGCGCTAAAAGGAATACGTGAAGTGCGTTCGACTCGATCATCTCGCCGCAGTGCATCAGATCGCGCATCAGCTGAACCTTTGGTCCAACCTCGATCCCCAGGGCCTTCTCCATTGCCCTCAGAGCGGCATACCGGTGGGAAAGGGTGCAAATCGCGCACGTACGGCAGGCCAGGCTGACAACCTCGGAAGGGCTTCGTCCGATGGCGATCGATTCAAGAAGCCGCGGTCCTTCGTGGATGTCCACGGTTACCTTTTTCAGCTTACCTTCATCGAAGGTTACGTTTATGCCACCGTGCCCTTCAACCCGTGCCAGGGATTCTATCTTAATGCGTTCTAAACTCATTTCTTCTCCCGCTTCTTTTTCGATACCCCTTGTGTTTTAGAAAGGGTTTTCTCTTCCTTCGGCTTGATCCCTAAAAGTTCCCCGAACCTACGAACCATGCCTGCACCTCCGAAAAGCCTGAGTTTGTTGATTATTTCCTCGGCAGAAAAGTCCTTCTCCTTAAGGAGATTGATCTCGGAGGCAACGTTGGCTTCATCTGTAGGACCCCAGCAGCCTATGCAGGGCAGACCGTGATTGGGGCAACGAGAGTTGCATCCACCCGCGGTAATAGGCCCCAGGCAAAGCTGTCCCTTCAGAAGCAGGCATTCGTTTTCGTTCCACTTACACTCAGCGCATACCGGGAATTTTGTCAGTTCCACGGGCATGCCTTTGGCTAACCGGGTCAGGGCATAGAAGAACTGGTACTTGTCAATGGGGCAGCCCGGAATCCGGTAATCTACCTTTATGAATTCGTCTAAGGGTTGGGACTCAAACGGCTTGGCAACGGTCAGTTTTGCCGAGCCATAGACCTTCTTGAAACGTTCTTCCCAGTCGTTGTAACCCAGGCGTGCCGATTGGGGACCGCCGTAACAGGCACAGGTACCCAGCGCTACAACTATCTTTGAACGTTCGCGGATAACCTTCAATTTCTTTACGTGTTTATTTGTAGTAATCGAGCCCTCGATGAAGGCAATGTCGAGGTTTTCGTCGTCGTGGCGTTCTGAGGAGGCCATACGGAAGCTTCTGATGTCGACCGCTGAAAAGATATCCAGGAGTTCGTCCTCGCAGTGCAGTATGGTCAGAAGATCACCCTCGCAGCCCGAGAAACTGTAGAACCCTACCTTCGGTTTATTGTTCATTTTCCGCTCCTAGATGAGGTCTTTCATGTGCAGCACGTCCCAGTAGCTGAATACCGGACCATCCAGACAGGTGTATATAGGGCCGATGGCACAGTGCCCGCACTTACCTATCCCGCAGTGCATCCGCCGCTCAAGTGTCATAAGAACTTGGTGCTTGGGTATCCCCAGTTTCAAGAACTCTGCGATTACGAACTTGTACATCGCCGGAGGACCGCAAACGGTTGCGTATGTATTCTCCGGATCGAGTTCTTCTACCTTGGAGAACAAATCGGTTACCAGACCGACGTGAAAGGGCCATTGCCCCTTCTCGTCAACATCGACCGTCAGGTGACAGTTAAGGTCGTCACGTTCCTTTATCTCGAAGAACTCCTTGCGGAAAAGCATCTCCTCAGGTGTCTTTGCCCCGTGCAGGAAATAGAACTTGCCGAACTTGTCGCGGTTATCCAGTATGTAAAGGAGCAGTGAGCGGAGGGGTGCCGCCCCTAGCCCGCCGACCACGATTAGATTATCCTTGCCTATCATCTTCTCCAGGGGAAACCCGTTTCCGTAAGGTCCGCGAACACCGATTAAAGAATTCTCCTTGCGCTTGAAGAGTTCTGTTGTTACCCTGCCGACCTTCCGGATGCAGAACTCCAGCATCCCGGGCCGTGAGGGTGTGGACGATATCGAGAACGGAGCTTCACCGGCCCCTGCAAGGGAAATCATCATAAACTGTCCGGGTTTGTATCTCAGTGATAGGGCCCTATCCATATCCACCGGCCTGACCTGGAAGAAGCGAACATCCGAGGTCAAATCGTAGCGTCGGACAAGTCTCATCTCTTCGGGCAGGAAGGGATTAGTCATCTTTTCGGGGGGGATTTTTCCTCATGTATCCGCATCATAGCGTCACCTTCTGTCCTGTAAGACCTCGTATCACCTCGGCTACGTTTATATCTACCGGACAGGTATCTATACACCTTCCGCATCCTACGCAGGAGGGTTTGCCGTACTCGGTGATGAATGCCTTGAGTTTGTGCGTATACCACAGTTTCAGGCGTTCGGCCCGGGCTTCGCGGAAGTTGTGACCGCCCGCAACCAGGGCGTACTCCTTGTTCATGCAGCTATCCCAGTGGCGTTCCCGAACGCCTGAGTTGAGCGTAAGGTCCGAGACGTCACGAACGTTGTAGCAGTTGCATGTGGGACAAACCATGGAGCAAGAACCGCAAGCCAGACATTTCTCGGCAAGTTCGTTCCACATAGGTGAATCCCATGAAAGCTCCATGATATCGGGCATCCCTGTTAAATCGAAAGACAGCTTGTAGCGTGAATCACGCTTTCGCCGCCATGCAAGGTAGGTTTTCAAGTCCTCGGGTTCGATGTCTTCTGAAAAAAGATCGAGGTTGAGACGCACCAGATCGTCCCCGAGCGACGAGCCTATCCAGACAAGGTAATTGTTCCCGAGTTCGTTGAAAGCCAGATCGAATCCACCCTCTACCGCATGAGTATTGGTCGAACGAGCCATACACTTATCGTCAGGGATGCACGACAGACCCACTATCGCGGTTGCATCGCGCCTGCGTTTATAGTAAGGATCCGGGAAACGTTCGAGGAATAACTCGTCTAATATCAATAAACCGTGGATGTCGCATGGGTGGAGCCCGAACAGCACCCTGGGCTTGACATCATCGAAACTCTCGGCGTAGTGATCGTCGGTGTAACGGAACATAGTGAAGCGCGGCGGAACGAAGAACTTCTTGGGCGGGATGATAGTACGCAGCGCTCCCAGCGCTACGTCGCGAACGTTGGTTAACCTGGCGTAAACGTACTTCTCACCCTTTGCCACCGGACCCCAGAGTTCCCCGTAACTTTTCAAGGATTCAAGGTAGGTGTAGAGGTCATCACGCTTCAGTTTTAATGCCTTCATTTAATTGCCTCCAGAAAAGGATATTGAAGGTTTTATTCAGAATATTCAGCATTAAGGATACGCCCTATTATAGGATTGTCAACCCGGACGCATCGCTCGAAGGCGCGTAATTGCTGGGTTTAGGCCAACCTAATGGCTTTCTGCTTATTGTCCATTCAATCCAGGTTGCATACCCTGGACTGCATCTCAGGCTAGGGCTGAACCTGCGGGTTTGATTGCTGCCGGGAGGTCCTGGACGACTCTCCTCCGGTTGCAGGCAGCAATATCGACCAATCACCTTTGCTGTTTCGACCCATGTGGGTAAGGAAAGATTGAACCGCCAAACCTTTGGAAATAACACGTGCTTTTACTTCAAATACGAGAAGTTCCCTATCAGGATTAGATAAATCGGTGCGGGGCTCAATAGTTATTACCGATAACTTCGGGACCATCTTAAACAACTCCCTGTAAGTTTCCAGTTCAGGTCTGGGCTCAAAACGCATTTCCCTGCCGTCTTCGGACTGCAGAAACAGTGGTCTGTCACAAAGGTAACCGTACGAAAGGTTGACGTTACCGTCTTCGACCGCCTTGTAGTAGGATTCGGCAATCCTAACGGCTTCGTCGAAATTACCCTTTTTCTTGCAGCCGGAGGGCAGGACTAATAACGCAGCCGTCAGCAGAAGATAGAATATTCTCTTCATCTTATTCCTCACAACTTAAAATGATCCGCAGGCAAAGAAGGATTAATAACCAGATTCCTGTAAACGTTCCATTGAACCCTTTTCCCCTCCGAGTCATAGGCGTATACTTTTCTCGGGAACCCGGTCTTTTTATCCAGCCACCAGCGTTCTCTGGCAATTCCGAGGTTGGCCTCGGGCGATGATGTCTTGAACTCGATAACGCTGCACTCCGCCCCGTCGAAGGTGTCGGTACCTACCCAGGAAAGACTCCCGTTTGCAATATACCAGTCAGCCTTCTTGCACATTGCCCCGAAGGACAGCGAGGTAATCTTCTCCCCACGCAGGCTCTTTGTCATCTTGGCATCGGGGGATAGGAATACCGGCAGGGCCACCCCGGCCCACTTGACCTGGATGCGGTCCTTGCCGGGGTCGTACACACCCTCGGAACCTTTCTGGTATCCGTCGACAACCTTCATCCTTATCCAGCCCGGGCTCTTGTAGCTCATCTCAATGGTGGACTGCTGGCTCTTATTTCCCTTCTCCTGGTAGGAAGTGAGTTTCACCGTATACGTACTCACACCTCCCCAGGCGTTGCGCATCTTATTCAAGGCTTCGGTGGCCTGACCACCGCGGATGGTTGTCACGCAGAGAATAACCGCGGCAATTACCAGCTTTACAGCCAACTTCTTCATATTTCCTCCTTGACCTCGTTTTGTCTTATTGATATGATAGTGCTCAATTCTCAAAAATCAAGTATGGTTAGCGGGTTCTGTAACCCGTCCAGTCATGTCTAAATGTCAAAATGATTTGCGGAGAATCCTGGATTGAGTCTCAATCCTGCAAAGATAACCTTCTGGATGAGTGTGCCCGACTTATCGTAACTTACTATCTTTCGGGGGAAACCGGTGCCTGAATCTAACCACCAGCGTTCCCGCGCAACACCCCTGGTTTTTTCAGGTGATGGATTGATGAACTCGATTACCGAACATGAACTGCCGTCGTAGATCTCTTCGTCTATCCATGAGACGGTACCGTATTCGAGTAACTTGTCTATGAACCCTATGAACGAGGGGAAGCTACCTTCGTAGAGCCTGTCCCCGCGCAGGGAGCAAATGATGGCGGCGGAGGGAGAAAAGCTCATCGCCGCGGGCATCCAGGAGTATTTGGCATAGACCTTGTCGGCAACTGGATCGTATACGGCGACAGAACCCTCATCTGCGCCCTTAAGGACATCTGTGCGAACCCAACCCGGCGCCTTGTAGCTGAACTTGACCGTTCTGTCCTCTGTCTTCTTGCCCTTGACCTGGTGGTAAGCCATCAGCACCTGGTAGCTGGTACTACCCTCCCACGCT
>WJJO01000003.1 GCA_014729665.1 Caldifarciminota bacterium | reverse complement strand
GGAGCAAGGCTGCTTAAGCAGAAACTCGAAGAGTTCGGTGTCCAGGGCAACGTGGGTGATATTATTCCCGGGCCCGTTATCACCCGATACGAGTTCCATCCTGCACCGGGCGTGAAGATTTCAAGGATTACCAACCTTGCAGACGACCTTTCACTGTCACTGAAGGCGGACAGAATCCGGATACTGCCTATCCCGGGAAAATCCGCGGTAGGGATAGAGATTCCCAACCGGACAAGAAAGACCGTAGGAATAAAACTCGTGGTAAGCTCACCCGACTTCGTCAACTCGGCATCGCCGTTGACGATAGCCCTGGGAGCATCGATTACCGGTACGCCCGAGATTGCAGACCTCGCAGAAGTACCCCATCTTCTGATAGCCGGAACCACGGGCTCGGGAAAATCGGTATGCATCCACAGCCTGTTGACCAGTATGCTGGTTAAATCGGGTCCTGACCAGGTACGTTTCATGACCATCGATCCCAAGAGGCTGGAGCTTCCCTCATACAACCCTATCCCCCACATGATTCAACCGACCATCGTAGACCCGCGCAAGGCGGCACAGAGCCTGGAACTGGTAGTAAAAATCATGGAGGAACGCTACAAGGCCTTCTCCAGGATCGGTGTGCGCGATATCGCCGGGTACAACGCCAAGGCCAGGAAACGCAAGCCTTATATAGTGGTGATAGTGGATGAGCTCGCAGACCTTATGCTTACAGCGCCATCCGAGGTAGAGCAGCGCATCATCCGTCTTGCCCAGATGGCCAGGGCGGTAGGAATTCACCTCGTTCTGGCCACACAGAGGCCGTCGGTCGACGTCATCACTGGCCTGATAAAGGCAAACTTCCCAGGCCGCATCGCGTTCCAGGTTGCCTCGAAGACCGACTCCAGAACGATACTCGATATGAACGGAGCCGAGGCGCTTCTCGGAAGAGGAGACATGCTTTTCCTGCCCCCGGGAAAAGGTGAACCGGTAAGGCTCCACGGTTCCTTCGTTTCCACAGAGGAGGTTGGCCGCATCGTCGAGAAACTGGCCAGGACAAGGCTTTCCGCTCTGCTTTCGACCCAGGCGGAAGCGGAAAAGGCTGCTCAGTTCACAGACGCGATAATCACCTCAGATATCCTGGACCCGCTGCTCGATCCAGACGAACCCCTGTTCGAGATCAAGAGGAAAAGGCTTTCGGAGATGATCTCACCCGAACTCGTCGAGACCCTTGAGGGCCGCTACTACCCGCCCCTTGAAGAACTGGAACCGATAAAGGAGCAGATGGAGCACCAGGCTACCCTTGGTGAAACCGACGAGTACTTTACCGAGGCGGCGCGTCTTGTAATGCGCCACAAGGAAGCCTCCGTATCTATGCTTCAGAGACGACTGAACGTGGGCTGGGCCCGAGCAGGCAGGATTATTGATCAGCTCGAGCAGGCCGGGATAGTGGGTCCCTACGAGGGAAGTAAATCGCGCAAGGTTCTTTTATCGGACGAGGCTCAGCTCGAAAAGCTGTTGAAGAAACTAGGACAGACCTGAGCGGCTGACCGCTTACCGCAAAAGGCTTCCGGCTGACGGCTTGCAACCACAGTTGAGATAATTTTACCTAAAGCATGAGTTTAACCTTCCCTGGGAGACTACCGGATAAATCCAACAAACAACAGATTGACACAGATTTCCTATGGGACATTTTTTATAAAGCTCTTTGTATGAGTATCTTACTCCCCTGGTCTTTTCGGCGCTCTGTGTCTCTGAGCCTCTGTGGTTACTTTTTATGACAACCTCCTGGTGGAAGGGGATAAAGGGGAAGGGGGTGAAGAGCCGCTGACAGCTAACGCCTACCAGCTTTTCGCTGTCGGCTGAAATGATTGAGTATTAATGAAAGAATCTTCAATTTACTACCGCAGGAGATCAAACACAGTAAGATTTTGTCTTGGAATCTTCTAGTTTCCAATCTCATAATCTTGTAATCTTAAGATCTTCGTGTTTGACATCATTCGTTATCGACTTAGAATACCTTAATTAACTGAAATCTTACTTTCCAGGTTTGGAGCCCAGGAGGAATTATGATATCTTATTTTAAAGAAATTCTTACGCGCATCCCGGCCGATTACGTAGAACTGCGCTACCATCACCGGTGTACGAATGCGGTTGCAGTCAGGAAGGGAGAGCCTGAAACCGCACAGTCCAACTGTTTTGAAGGTGTTGGTATTCGCATAATGGATTCGGGTCGGTGGGGTTTTGCATCAACCCCGGGTTACGACAGGGGCGATATACTCAAGGCTACCGAAGACGCATGTACCTCAGCCAGGGTAATGCGAAAGGGGAAAAAAACCCTTGCAGCGGCAAAACTTGCTGCAGGTGAGTTCAGACCTTCAATCAACGACCCTTTAGAGAATCATTCATTTGCCGAAAAACTCGAACTCGTCCGCAAGGCCGAAGAACGGGCCCGAAGACACGCTAAGATCGCCTCCGCAGTATCATCCTTCGTCGAACACCTGGACAAGAAGGTCATAGTAACATCTGACGGAGCCGCCGCATTGATAACGGATGCCAAGCCTGAATTCCGCATCGGTGTGGTGGCCAAGGACGGAGCCAGGATGATCTCCGTGCACGAAGCCTACGGCGCTACCGGCGGCTGGAAGGATTTATTCAGATACGGCTCGTGGGAAGATCTGTGCGAAAAAGTACTCAAGCGCGCAGAAAGACTGCTTACCGCAGAACTCCCGAAGGGTGAGAAGACAACCGTAATCTTGAACCCGGAGCTCGTGGGACTCATATCACACGAGGCCATCGGACACACGGTGGAAGCCGATTTCGTTCAGGCAGGTGCGGTTACTAAAGGAATGATAGGTAAACGCGTCGGCTCCGATCTCGTGACACTTGCCGATACAGGACCGTCGGTTCGCATACCGGGCGCCGCCGGGACGCTTCTCGTGGACGACGAGGGAGTCATTACCGAGAGAACCGAGGTTATCAAAGAAGGTATCCTTACATCGTATCTTCACAACCGGGAAACCGCCGCAGAGTTCGGAGTAAAGCCTACTGGGAATGCACGGGCATACGAGTACGGAGACGAACCCATTATACGCATGAGAAATACATACATCGAACCCGGTGATATGAGCCTTGATGAACTTCTGGATTCTACCGAGAGGGCAATACTTCTGGAGGGTGCAGGCAGCGGACAGGCAGATGCAAACGCCGAATTCATGTTCGGCGTGCAGGAAGCTACCTTAATCGAGAAGGGGAAGAGGAAAAAGACCTTCAGGGAGGCAACTATTTCGGGTAATGCCTTCGAGGTCCTGAAATCCGTGGACGCGGTCAGTAAGGAGTTTCGCTGGGCACTGGGGTCAGGTTACTGCGGAAAGTATCAGATGGCAAAGGTAGATGCAGGGGGGGCGTATCTTCGCTGCAAGGCTATCATAGG
>WJJO01000052.1 GCA_014729665.1 Caldifarciminota bacterium | reverse complement strand
TCCCTCAAGCATCCCTGAAAGACCGGGTTCCTGTCCAGCGGAACGTGCAAGCTCTTCGAGCTGCTGTCTCAAGGCCGACTGCTGAGCTAGCATCTCGCCGAGGGCCTGGCGCTGGGCCGCAGTCATTTGATCGCTTGAGATGGGCAAAGGGAATAATCCGCCCATCTGCTGGTTCAAGGAAAGCTGGGCCAGGCTGAGTTGCGAAAGCGCCTGCATCAACTGTTCCATTCCTGTAGAGGAACAACTCCCGCTGCACGAGGATGCCATCGATTCGAGCAGTGCCGCCGCCGCTTGATCGAGTCGCTTCTGTGTCGATTTACCCAGGCGAACTGCAGATGATTTATACCCGTCTATTAAAGACTGTTTGAACTCCGACTGAGTTCTGGCTGCCTCGGATATATTATGCATTACCGAACGGGGAACCTTGAAGCTCTTGCTTGCCATCTTGAAGATATCTTCTTTCTTGCGTGCTATGGCACGTTCCAGTTCGGTAACCCTGGAGGCAAGCTCGAGGTTTTCCTCCTTTCCTAGCCTTGAAAGTACATCTTCCTGTTCCTCGCTTATAAGGATTAACTCTCGTGAAAGCTTGGCCATTTCCTTTGCGAGTGCTATATTGCGATTCTGTTTGAGATTCTGGTTTAGTTGAGCAAACTGCATCCCGGCTTGTCTCAGATTCTTTTCCAGCTTCCGGGCTTCATTTTTATCCATCTTTCCCGATGAAAGGCTTTCTGATATCTTTTGACTGAGTTCTTGATTTTCTCCCCTCATCTGGGCTGCAAGTTCACGAAGTTCGGCGGCGATATCTGTATCCTCCAGTTCGGATGCAAGTTCCGACACCTCTGCCGATATTTCGGAAAGACCTTGCTCAATCTCCTTCTGGCGGGCCTCGGCTTCGGCCTGCGATAGTTCGTCTGATGATTCAATAAGCGCCTGTTCCATGTCGGCCAGGGCCTGGGATTTCTGAGCCAATTCCTCAAGATGCTGTTCATGAAGAAAACGTTGCATTACTCCGAGAGCCTGTTCAAGCTGGTTTTCAAGATCGAGATTCAACTGGGAGGTACGTTCAAGCATCTTTGAAAGTTGTTCGGGGTCCTCATTCACGGTCTGGTTAAGCCGGGTGAGTTTTTCGGCAAGTTCGGGAGGCATGATCTCTGCAAACATCTGGCTGAGCGCTGTAAGCTTCTGGATAGTTTCGGGATTTGTTATGAATCCAGCCTCCATTTGTTCGAGAAGTTTACGTGTTTCCCGGGCAAGACTGTCTATGGATGTGAGGAGATTTTCCTCCTGCGACAGGAGTTCCTTAAGATGCTTTTGTTCTTCGACCGACAGGGTTTGTTCTGCCTGCAGTTTCTGTCCGATACGCGTCAGGTCACGAGAAAGTTCGGATTGCTTGCGGGTTAAAGACGAAAGACCACCTGCGGCCTTCTCGCCGTAATCGGTAACCTCGGAGAATAACTCAGATATATCGGGAAACCGAAGCCTGTAGGTTTCGCTGCGTCCCCATTTCGGGCCGGATACGAAATCGGCATCCGAGGCCGAAACCCAGTAGGTGATTTCATCGCCGGGCAGTAGATTCAGTTCCGAAAGGTCCCAGGTATAGATGATGGTATCCTCAGCCTTGCCTGCGGGGTTGGCAAGGGGTAAGCTGAACTCGGCTTCACCTGTACCTGAAAGCATGACCGAGTTCAGTCCGTAGTCGTCGAGGACGTGTACCCCTAGGGTAAGGGTCATTTCCTGGTTGATTTCCGTATCTTCGCCGGGCAGAAATACCTCGACAAGGGGGTGTTCGTCGGAGCGGAGGTTGAGGTTAATCTGCTCTTCGACAGTGGACCCGGAGCGATTTGTCAAAAGGAGACTGAGTTCGTCGTGCTGGAGCTCGAACTCTCCGGTGAAGCTATTTTGTGCAACCGATAGTTTTACTTCATTGGTATCTGAAAGGATAATAGCTTTTGACAGCTCAGCCGAAGACGTACCTTCGAGGAGAATCCTGCTTCCTGGAAGCGCGGTAAGATTAAGCCCGGTTGAGGCGGAAGGTTGTTCTCCTGTATATGATGGGGGGGTGACCGTGAAATCGAGTTGTTCGAGTTCAAAGGGTTTGAGAAGCCCTACGTAGACATCATCCGAGGATTTCCCAAGACGTTTGAAGCTTATATGTTCTTCGGAAACTACCTTAATTCGTTCAGTCGTCTTTCCGTTATCGAGTTTGAGCCTTATCCTACTCGCCCCACTTTCGTTTTTCCTTTCAAGAAAGACGTAGGATAACTCTATAGGGGCTTCTATCCTGGCGCCTACTTCGAGATACTTCCCGGGGTTAATAAGGGTATCGGCAGTTAAAGCGGTTATCCTGAAGTCAAGGTCGTCAGGAGCGAACAAAGCCTTTGCGCCAAAACGCAGACGCTGAGGCAGGATAAGAAAAAGAAGAACGGCAAGGGCAACAGAAGCACCGAAGACTGCAGTTGATGCGACCAAGCCCTTCTTCGTGTTAAGGATCGGAAGCTTGCTTGTATTTAATCTGTTTTCGATGCCGTTGACGTAGTCTGCGGTCAGTTCCTCCGAGTAAACCTCTTTCGGATTTGCCTTTCCCGAAAGGTCTACAGCCGTGGAGAGACGGTCCTTCCATAAGGGGTCGGTTTTCTCGATTAATCTGGCGTTTCTGTAAAGGGTGGGTCTTGTAAAAAACCACAGTATCCCTAAGAGAAGCGGTACGGAAAACAGTACGTAGGGTAGAGGGGAGAAGACCAGAAACGAAGTCAATGTTGCAACAACACCTGCCGATATAACGAGCAAAAGAAGTGCCGTAATCGCCAATGTATCTTCCCTGCGTCGGTGGCTGCGTAAATTTTGCTTAAGTTCCTTCCCTATCTCAGGTTTCATAATCCTCGCTTATCTGCCATATATCAAACTCCTTGCAGAGTTTTAATATCCTTTTCCCGCACCTTACTGTTAGACGTCTTATACAGCCTGTGGTTGCAGTATCGTAAACCAGCGCACGATCTATTACCTCATCGACGTTCAGTTTCCTGTCATTATAAACGATGACCCTTGGGGTCTCTTCGGCATCTGAACCTGCGTACCATGTAATATTCCGCACAGATGATTATAGTTTGTCCAGGTGCTTGCGTCAAGTGGTTAACCCCCAATCCTTGACTTTTTATCCCGAAGGGATATCATCAATCTCTGTGTCTGGATGAATGCAAGATTGAAGATGCCTGCCTGGACCCTTATAAAAAAAGGAAAGTTTGATGAATGACGATGCGTTAAAAGGATACAAAGGCAAAGCACGGAAGGTGCTTTCAGAAATGGGTGCCCGGGTATGGGCCGAGGTCGTGATCGATACCGACAAGGGTAAATATGAAGGGATAATACTGCCCCGGGCAGAACAGGCCGACGACGAACACATAGTATTGAAACTGGAAACAGGCTACAACATCGGTCTGGCCGTGGAGGGCATCAAAACCGTTAAGGAGAAGGCTTACAAGAAGGCTCACTACAAGATTCCGGAACAGGAGTTTCCGTTTGATCCTCGAAAGCCCGACGTAACCCTTCTGGGTACTGGCGGGACTATTGCTTCCAGGCTCGATTATCGTACGGGCGCGGTCATACCGGCCTTTACACCGGGAGAACTTTACGGTGCGGTGCCGGAACTGGCAGATATCTGCAACCTTAAAACCGAAAAGCTTTTCGGGGTCTTCTCAGAGAACATGGGACCTGAAGAGTATATTACTACGGCGAAGGCTATAGGAAGGGAGATCGAGGCCGGCGCCGCAGGTATAGTCATAGGACACGGCACCGACACCATGCATCACACCGCCGCTGCGCTGACCTTCATGGTTCAGGATTCACCCGTGCCAATCGTGATGGTTGGCTCACAGCGATCTTCCGACAGGCCTTCTTCAGATGCGGCATTCAATCTCAGGTGCGCATGCAACACCGCTGCTCACGGCAACGTAGCCGAGGTCCTGGTATGCATGTTCGGTCCGACATCGGATTCATACAACCTTCTGCACAGGGGAACAAGGGTGAGAAAGATGCACTCCTCGTACAGATCGACATTCAGGACACTCTCGGATATTCCCGTTGCAACCTGCACACCCGATTCGGTCAATCCCATCCGACCGGATTACAAATCCAGGAGGAGCGATAATAAGGTCAAGGTCGATGCGGTATTCGACGATCGGGTTGCTATCGTCTACTACTACCCGGCTATGAAGCCCGATATCATCGAGTCCTTGATAAACAACGGATATAAGGGGATAGTCATTGCAGGGACAGGGCTGGGCCACGTTAACAAACCTTTGTACAAACCTCTGCGCAGGGCGTGCAAGGCAGGTATATCGGTGATGATGACGGTTCAGACCCTGTGGGGGTATGTCCAGATGTATGTGTACGATACGGGCAGGGATTTGATGGAACTTGGTATAGTTCCCTGCCTGAACATGCTTCCCGAGGTTGCCTACATCAAGCTGGGATGGGTGCTTGCTCATACCACCGACACTGAGGAGGTGGCAAGGATGATGCTGACCCCTGTAAACGGCGAGATTACCGAACGGGAACCCCACGACGGCTATCTGGTGTTCCAGGGCGGCCTGCCCGAGATTGAGGATTTCCTGAAACGGAGACTCAGATGAGTGATGCCTGGAGAAAGAAATTAACCGAGTCAATCGACTTCGACGATCAGGAGTTCTACGGCAAGCTGGGCTTCAAGTCCGGTTTGGAGATTCACCAGCAGTTGGATACGAAGAAGAAGCTTTTCTGCCACTGCCCGGTAGGCTACCGCAACGATGAACCGGACGCCATTATCCTCAGGCATATGAGACCGACCCTTTCCGAGATGGGTACCTATGACGGAACCGCACTGATGGAGTTCAAAACCCGCAAACAGGTCATATACCAGCTTTACCGGGAAAACGTCTGCACCTATGAGATGGATGATACACCCCCATTCCCCATAAACCAAAAGGCACTTGACTATGCGATTGAGATTGCCTTGATGCTCAACTGTCAATTAGTGGATGAGGTTCACATCACCCGCAAACAGTACCTCGACGGTTCTATACCCACCGGATTCCAGAGAACGGCCATAGTAGGGGTTAACGGCTGGATTCCCTACAGGGGCAGGAAGATAAGGATACAGCAGTTGGCCCTGGAGGAGGATGCCTGCCGTGAAGTCCAGGACAGGGGGCACGAAATCGTATTCAGGACAGACAGACTGTCCACACCGCTGGTGGAGATAGTAACCAAGCCGGATATGTTAACCCCCTACGAGACCGCCGAGGTGGACGGACTTCTAGGCAGGTTGATGAGGGCTTCGGGAAGGGTGAGAAGGGGTATTGGAACTGCCAGGCAGGACGTTAACGTATCCATTACCGGTTCGGACAGGATTGAGATAAAAGGAGTACCGCGCACGGGAGACATCAGACCGTTGACACATTACGAGGCCTTGAGGCAGAAATCCCTTCTGGAGTTGAGAGAAAGACTCAACAACAGGGGGATAACCCCTGAGACCTTCAAGGCCGACTACCACGATATTACCCCTCATTTCACCGATGCCGAAGTATTCTCGAGATCGGGTATCCCTGAAAGCGCGGAGCGCATTATGGTCGTAAACCTTGCCGACTGGCAGGGACTCCTGAAGCACCAGACCCAGCCTGGTATCACCTTTGCCGCTGAAATAGCAGGCAGGGTGAGGGTCATTGCCTGTCTTGACAGGATGCCTAACATACTGGTTCTTGACAGTCAGCCCGAGGGGATGCTCCACGGAGAGTTGGGATTGCCCATCGAACTGGAAGAGCATATCAGGGCTGAGATAGGCGCCGATGAGGACGATACCCTTGTTGTGGTTTGGGGGCCTGCCGAGGATGCAGAAACCGGAGCCAAGGAGATAATAATAAGGGCTAAGGAGGCAATCGAAAAGATTCCCCAGGAGACACGGCAGCACATGCCGGATAAGTGCAGAACCGACTTCGAGCGCATCCTTCCCGGACCGGACAGGATGTATCCGGATACCGATTCCCCTCCGGTTGCACTTGCACCTGACCGTGTGAGCGAAATAAGGAACAGTATGGCCCTGCGTCCATGGGAAAGGATGGAACGCTACCTGGAACTTGGTTTGCCGCGGTGTTTGGCAGGCGATCTTTCCATACACAGACATGCATGTCTTTTTGAAAGGCTTGTTGCAGGAAGCGGCATCTCGCCGCTTCTTCTTGCCGAGGCCTTGGTTTCCTGGCAGAAGGCGATAACAAGGGCCAGGCTTGAGGTCGCCCTGCCCCCGGTTGCGGTGGATGAAGATGTTCTGGAAAGCTTCTTTACCGATGCTGCGGCTAAGAAAACCCCCAGACGAGGCTTGCTATATGCCTTTGAGAAGCTCTTGAACGGGGAGGATGTAGAACCTTTGGGACCCTTATCCGAGGGACAACTCAAGACCCTGTGTCTGAAGGTTATCGAAGAATACGAGGATTACAACTTCAAACAGGATAGGTTCAAGCTAGATTTCCTCCTGGGTGAGGTTCTGGAACGAAGCGAGGGCAGGGCCGAACCCGCGAAGGTGCGCAAAATCCTGAAAGAACTTACCTGAGTATTACTCCGGTTCTTGGTTCAGTTCGTTCAGTTTTTCTCTTAAAAGCTCCCGGTCATCGTCGAAGGTTATGAACTCGTATAACCTGTAGGTGTTTTCAGGATCGATAAGGTGCGGATACATGGCAACCGCCGCATCGACCATATCTACTCCAAAGGGTACTTCTTCGATTATCTTTCCCGCCTGTTCGGTCGTGAACCAGTTCGAACGTGCGAATTCTGAAATCATTGCCGCTTTTGCATCACTGAAGGTTGCGTTGTTCAGTTCTTCAAGGAACCTTTCTAAATCCTCGGCGCGAATCGGTTCGGGTATGCTGTCTTCGACTATGATTTGCCGCATACGTTCGCAAGCCTCGTATATATCATCTATGTGTTCGGTAATCTCCCGCCTCAGCGATCTGTCTTCTACCTCCATCATCAGTTCCATTAAATCGTCTCCTGCCCGTTCCAGATGGGTTACTTCACGCAGGAACATCTTTTCGTTATCGGAGATAGCCGATGGGTCGGTTCCTGAAAGCATCAAGGCCGTAAGTGCTAATGCCTGTATGATCAATATTCCTCCTAGTTCTGGTTAAGTGTAGACATGTTGCTAGATAAGTCAATACAGGTATTCGAAAGCTTGACTTATGGTAACCTCGGACTATTATAGGGCATGAGGCGAATTAAAATCCTTTCGGGTTCTTTATTGTTTATACTTCCTTTGTTAGCGACACAGGACGATTCCCAAAAGGAAGGTGCAGGCGGTATAGTTGTAGGGGAAGGTTATGCCATTGCACTTGGTGCCCCTCCGGGCTGGATATTCGAGACCAAACTTGCATTACAAAGAGGGGCCAGCGTTGTGATATATCCTGCCGACGAAGGGATCGATTCCACGCCGGTTACGATATACGTTAATGTTTTCGCACTCCAGGGGGTATCACTCGAAGCCTGGTTAACCCAGGATATAGCCGAGTTGGAAGATGAATAC